>CAKOYA010000003.1 GCA_934130325.1 uncultured Clostridia bacterium | reverse complement strand
AAAATTTGATGGAGAAACAACGATAGTATATGACAATAGGGATGATATAGAGAACTACTATAGTTTAGATGGAGGAAATAGTTGGAAGAAATATGAAGGAAAATTTGAAGCAACGACAGGGACAGTATATGCAAAGAGTGTAAAGAAGACAACAAAATTAGAAGTAAGTAGTAGCAAGGCATTATCAATGATAGGTGATGCATTAGGAACAGCTGCATATGATGGAAATACCAATACATATATAGAAAATAAAAGTGGTTCAAGGAAAATAATGGTAAATGAAAGTATGTGGGGAAGAAGAATAAATGTATATTTAAAAGAAGTATATAGTAATTCTGGAACAGAAGATTATGTAAATAATGGGATAAAATTTTGTGATGAAACTGGTAGTGCTTTAACTGGTAGTATAAGATACACATATTCTAATGCTGGAACAAACTTAAGTATTAATCTTACAATACCAAGTGGAACAAAATATATAGATTTTTGGTCAGGAACGCATACAAACTTTTATATTAGAGTAAGTGAGGTAACAATACTAGATGAACCAACATTTAGTGCAGTAGATGGATACATGTTATTACATGCAGATGTACAACAAAGAATAAAAGCACCATATCAAATGGTAACAATAAATTATCATCCAACTAGTGTAAAAAGATTATATCAAATAGGAAGCAAAACAGGAGAGTGGCAAGAATACAAAGACATGCCGGTAAAGGTGAACCAAGGACAAATAATATATACTAAAGGAATAGATAAATATGGAAATGAAACCAGGGGTTCAAGTTATACAGCAAATTCTAGTTCAGCTTTAGGGGCATCAGCATGGGATGGAAATACCAATACATATATAGAAAATAAAAGTGGTTCAAGAAAAATAATGGTAGATGAAAGTATGTGGGGAAGAAGAATAAATGTATATTTAAAAGAAGTATATAGTAATTCTAGAACAGAAGATTATTACAATAATGGGATAAAATTTTGTGATGAAACTGGTAGTGCTTTAACTGGTAGTATAATATATACATCTTCTAATGATGGAGATAGATTAAGTATTAATCTTACAATACCAAGTGGAACAAAATATATAGATTTTTGGTCAGGAACGCATACAAACTTTTATATTAGAGTAAGTGAAATAACAATATTAGATGAACCAACATTTAATTTCACTAATAATTATGCCATGTTACATGTAGATCCTACTCAAGTAGTAAGATCACCATATAGAATGATAACAATAAATTACTTTCCTACAAATGTAAAAAGATTGTATCAAATAGGAAGTACAACCGGTGAGTGGAAAGAATACAAAGATACGCCAATAAAGGTAAATCAAGGACAAACAATATATGCCAAAGGAATAGATAAGTATGGAAATGAAACAAGAATAATATCAAGCCATACAGTAAATATAACAAATGCACTAGGTGCTGAAGCTCTTGATGGAAATGAGAATACTTTTTATAAAGTAAGTAAGGCAGTTGGAATACCTACAAGTAGAGTGGATGTTGATTCTAGTACATGGGGAAAAAATTTATGTATGAAGTTGTATGTGGTAGCAAACACTGGAAGTTATGCATTACAGAGTATAAAGTTTTATAATTCTGAAAATGCATTACTTAAAGAATACAATTATACTAGTACATTTTCTAATACAGTAGCTAATATACAAGTACCGCAAGGATCAAAATATGTGATTTTTGATTCATCAAAATCATATGATTCTTACCAAATAAGGGTGTATGAAATAAGGATGGCAGATGAACCAATATTTAGTGTAACAACTAAATATCCTACGCTACATGCAGATTCAAGTAAAATGGTAAGATCACCATATAGAATGATAACAATAAATTATTTTTCAACAAGTGTAAAAAGATTGTATCAAATAGGAAGCACAACAGGAGAGTGGCAGGAATACCAAAATATTCCGATAAAAGTGAACCAAGGTCAGACAATATATGCCAAAGGAATAGATAAATATGGAAATGAAACTAGAATAGTTTCAAGTCATACTGTAAACGTAACAGATGCATTAGGAGAAAAAGCATTTGATGGAAATGACAGTACATATGAAAGTACATATAGTGGTACTAAGAGATTGGATATTGATTCTAGTGTATGGGGAAAAAATGTATATTTACATACACAAAATGGTGCTCGTCTGATAGCATTTTATGGAACTGACTCAAGTGGAAAAATTGTAAAATTAAGTTTTGAAATAAATAATGTTTATAACGGAACATTTGTTATGCCTGAAGGAACAGTTTATATGACATTTGCACAGGGAAATTCAGCAATTAATGTATGTGAAATAAGTGTTAGAAATTAAATATACAATTTAATTAAAATATATTTACTTTAATAACAGAACTTAAAATGTTATAAAACAACTAGTAACTTAAGAAGTGATGTGGTTAATTACCATATCACTTTTTGGATATTTAAGACAATTATATATACTAGTTATATTAAAATTATTTTGTATTTACAGCTGTTTATTGTTATTGACAAAGCTATAAAAAAAAAGTATACTATTTATGGTGATACTATGAATATAGGTATAGATATTGATGATACAATTGTAAATACATCAGATTATATTATAAAATATGCAGATATATATAATAAAAAAATTAGTGGTTCAAGTATTAGGAAAAATATTGGAAATATTCATTCAAAATACTATTTAAGTGAAATGTATGACTGGAATGATGAGATTAAGAAAGATTTTTTTAACTATTATTATGAGAATATAATATCTGAATGTAGTGTACTTCCATATGTTAAAGAAAGCTTAATTAAACTAAAAAATGATGGGCATAAATTAGTATATATAACTGCAAGAACAACTAGTATTGAAAATTGTAATACATATGATATAACTAAGGACATGTTTTTGAAAAATAAAATACCATATGATAAATTGTTGCTTAATTCATGGGATAAACTGCAAATTGCTAAAGAAAACAACATTGATATAATGATAGATGATTGTTATGATACATGTGTAGAATTTAATAGAAATGGTATAAAGGCTATATTAATGACCTCAAAGATTAATTCAAATATAATTGAATTGGATATTGTAAAAAGAGTAAAAAATTGGAAAGAATTATATAAAATGATATTGGAGGAAAAATGTGAAAGAATTTAATGTAAATATAATTGGGGCAGGTCTTGCAGGTTGCGAGTGTGCATATATTCTTGCTAAAAATGGAATTAATGTAAAATTATATGAAATGAAACCAAATAAGAAATCTGAGGCACATAAAAGTAATAATTTTGCAGAGTTAGTATGTAGTAATTCTTTAAAATCAGATTTATTAACAAATGCATGTGGGCTTTTAAAGTATGAAATGAGTTTGTTAGATAGTTTATTTGTTAGTATAGCACATAAAACCAGAGTTCCTGCTGGCCAAGCTTTAGCTGTAGATAGAGAAAAATTTTCAGAAGAGATTACCAGTGTAATAAAAAATGAAAAAAATATACAAGTAATTCAAAAAGAAGTAGAAAATCTTAATGATTTAGAAGGTATTACAGTTATTGCTACTGGACCACTTACAAGTCAAAAGTTGCTAGAAAATATTAAAAGTCTAGTTGGAAATCAAAGTTTATATTTTTATGATGCAGCAGCTCCAATTGTTGAGGCTGAAAGTATAAATATGGATATTGCATATATAATGGACAGATATGGCAAGGAAGGTGAAGGAGATTATCTTAACCTTCCTATGACAAAAGAAGAATACACTTTATTTTATAATGAACTTGTAAATGCAAGACAAGCTGATAGGCATGAATTTGATAAAGTAGTATTATTCGAGGGATGTATGCCTATAGAAGAAATGGCAAAAAGAGGCGAAAAGACTTTAACATTTGGACCTTTAAAACCTGTAGGACTTGATAATCCTAAAACGGGAGAAAAAAATTATGCGGTAGTTCAGTTAAGAGCAGAAAATGAAGAAAAAACAATGTATAATTTAGTAGGTTTTCAGACATCTCTTGCTTTTCCTGAACAAAAAAGAGTATTTAGTATGATACCTGGTCTTGAGAATGCTGTTTTTTCTAGATATGGTGTTATGCATAAAAATTCATATATAAATGGTGGGAGATTGCTAGATAATCACTTTAAATTAAAGAGTAAACCTAATATATATTTTGCGGGGCAAATTTCTGGAGTAGAGGGATATGTTGAATCTGCAGCATCAGGAATGATGGTAGCATATAGTATAATAGCTAGTTTAAATGAAAAAAATATAACTTTTCCAGAAGATACTATGCTTGGTAGTCTTGCAAAATATGTATCTACAGAAAACAAGAATTTCCAACCTATGAATGCAAATTTTGGAATATTAAAACCTTTGGAACAGAAAATAAAAGATAAGAAACAAAGGTATGAATTATTAAGTAAAAGAGCGATTAAGAGTATAGAAGAATTTAGAAATAGTTTATAATTCTAGTATGGAGGGGCATATGTCAAATATATACTTGTTATATGGTGAAGAAAAATATGATTTAAATAAAAAAGTAGAGCAAATAAAAAAGGAATTTGATAAATTAGAAGTTGGAGTAAACTTATTCTATATTACTAAAGATAATTTAAGTGATTTAGAAGATATAGTGCAAGAGGTTACATTTTTTGGAGCAAGTAAATTAGTTATAATAAAAGATACAAATCTAAAATTTGACATAGAATGCTTAAAGAATCTAGATGAGGAAATCAGAGTAGTCATTATTGAAGATACTATAGATAAAAGGTTAACTTCGTATAAACAATTGTCTAAATTAGCAGAATGTTTAGAATTTAAACACATGAATGAAAAACAAATTGTATCGTATATAATTCAAACATTGAAGAAATATAATAAGAATATCGAGTTTAACTTAGCTGAATATATGCAAAATATTTGTGGTACAGAAAAGGCAAATATAGTTAATGAATTACAGAAATTAGTAATATATACAGAAGATAATAAAAATATAACGATTGATGATATAGATAAAGTATGTTCAAAGACACTGAATGCTAAAATTTTTGAGGTATTGCAGAAAATAATAGATAGAAAACATAAAGAGGCAATAAATGAATTAGATGATTTACTAAATCAAAAAGAATCAATTGTAAAAATATATATTATGCTGTACAGGCAGATAAAACAAATGTATATGATAAAAATTATGAAAGAAAAAAAGGAAAGTGATATAGCCAAAAAACTTGGAATACATCCTTTTGTATTTAAAAATTTAAGTATTACTTGTGACAGGTATAAATTAGATGAGTTAAGAAAAGTAATCAATGAGTTTGATTTATATGATGAAAAAACCAAAAATGGGGAATTAGACTTTGAGATAGGTTTAAAAAAAATAATATGTACAATGTAATAATAGAACCTTTTTTAACCATAATATAATTATGGAAAAAGAGGTGCTTTTTATGAATAAAAAATATTTAAGCTTTAGAACAGATATGGCAGATGAAAGGGTAGATACATATAAGAGGGTTAATAACCTATCTGAAATTGACGGTATAAAAGTAGAAAATAAAGTTGAAGATGGAGTAACAACTACAGTGGTAGATGTATTAAATGAAAATGGTAAAGAGGCGGTAAAAAAAGATATAGGAAGATATATAACAATTGATATAAATGAAACAATTGATTTAAAAGAAGATAGTGATAAAATAGCCAAGGTGTTATCAAATAGTATCAATAGTATGATAGATAATGATTTTAAAAAGTCTATATTAGTAGTGGGGCTTGGTAATGAATCTGTAACTCCCGATTCTTTAGGACCAAAAGTTATAAAAAATATTAATGTTACAAGACACATTTTAAATTTTGCTAAAGATCTTGTAGAATCAAATACTAGGTCCGTAAGTGCAATTGCACCAGGAGTATTGGGGACTACAGGCATAGAAACATCTGAGATAGTATTATCAATTGTTAAAAGTGTAAAACCAGATATTTTAATTGTTATAGATAATTTAGCCTCTAGTAGTATTCATAGGATAGGAAATACTATTCAACTAAGTAATACTGGAATAACTCCAGGATCTGGAGTTAGGAATAAAAGGGAGGGGATTAATAAAGATACTGTAGGAATTCCTGTTATTGCAATTGGAGTGCCAAGTGTTGTGGATATGGCAACTATAACAAATGAAGCAATTGATAAAATGCTTTATACTGCAAAAGAAGAAATAAATAATTTTTCAAATAAGCTTATTGAGAAGAAAAAAGTTGAAAGTATATTTGAATTTTTAGAAAAAGATACAAGATATGATATGATATCGAATATTTTAGATACAGAAAATTATATAGTAACTCCAAAAGAGGTAGATGAATTAATTGTAGATATGTCTTCAATAATTGCTGATGGGATAAATAGTTCGATGTAAAATTATATAAAATAATATATTAGATAAGAAAAATTAATGTATTTGTTGAAGAAAGTTATATAATAATATATAATTTTACAGAGGTGGAAATTAAATGACTAGAAAAAGAAGCTATGGAGTGTCTTTAATAGTACTTTTGATAACAACGATATTCTCTTATGACGAATTTATAAAATCTAGTAATAACAAAGGTTACCTCCTACAAGCAATTTAGCCAAAATCATAAATTTTCAAATATTTAGAAGATGAATTTAAAAGTTCATCTTTTTTTGAACTAAAAAATAAAAATTATGGAGGTAAAAAATTATGAATAGTAAAGAATTAAAGAAAGAATATACAAACGAAGAAACAGGAGTAACTTATACATTAGTTAGAGATTATTATGTACCAAATTTAGTATTAAAGTCAGAAGAAAAGGTTATACTAAATAAATATGGAAGAATGAGATTAAGATATTTGAAAGAACATGAGAAAGCCGAATATACAATTTTATTTATAGAGGACAAACTTAATAAACACTTGAAAGAAATACAAGAAACAGCCACTAAAAGAGTAAATCAAATTATTGAATAATTAAAAGCAAGAAGTGATTTAACAGAAGAAATGAAAAACTCTGATCCGTTATATTGGGTAGGAACTATGAATGCAATTAAGCAACAAGTTGGGGAGATTATACTAAAAGAATTAATATATGTTTAAAACTTTGCAATTTTGATGGAAAAATTTTGAATTTTATGATATAGTAATAGTCAATAAAAGATTATTAAAATCACGAAGAGGTAAAAATAATATGAATGAAAATGCTATTTTAGATAGATTAGTAAATAATATTATAGATTATACAATGCAAACACGAGAAAGAGTTTATAATAATGTTAGACAAGAAATGATTAACTATTATTGGAATGTTGGAAAAATGATTGTTGAAGAAGAACAAGGAGGAGATATTACTCCAGAATATGGAAGAAAACTTTATATTGAATTATCTAAAAGACTTACAAAGAAAATGGGAAAAGGATATTCACGTTCAAATTTATTTAATATGAGAAATTTTTACATAACTTATCCAATTGTCCAGACGTCTGGACGATTGAGCTGGTCTCATTATTGTGAATTAATAGGGATAAAAGATGAAAATGAAAGAAAATTTTATGAAAAAGAAACAGCTAATTCAAATTGGTCAACTAGGGAATTAAGTAGACAAATTGAAAGTGGACTTTATCAAAGACTATTGTTATCAGATGGTAAAGCTAATAAAGAAAAAGTTTTACAATGGGCAAAAGAAGGTCAAATTATAGAGCAACCAAAAGATATAATAAAAGAACCTTATGTTTTTGAATTTTTAGGAGTAAAAGAGGAAAAACCTTTATTAGAAAAAGATTTAGAATACAAATTAATTAGACAATTGGAGGATTTTCTACTGGAATTAGGAAAAGGTTTTATGTTTGTGGGATCGCAACAAAGAATAACAATAGATAATACACATTATTATGTTGATATGGTTTTCTATAATAAAATTTTAAAATGTTATGTTTTAATTGATTTAAAAATGGGAAAGTTAAAACCAGAAAATATGGGACAAATGAATATGTATCTTAATTATTATGAAACAGAAGTTAATGATACGGAAGATAATAAACCTATTGGAATAATATTATGTGCAAAAAAAGACAATGTGGTTGCTGAATATAGTTTAGGTGGAATTAATAATAACTTATTTGCTTCAAATTATACATACTATATGCCAGATAAACAAGAATTAATTGCACAAGTAGAAAAAGTTATAAACGAAAATGAAGAAGAATCAAAAGATTAATATTAATATTTAATTGTCCAGACGTCTGGACAATTTGAAAAAATTTTGCTTTGAGTTTAGGAAATTAGGCTCAAAGCTTTTTTTATGGAAATTTTTTGAGATATAAACTTATAATACTTGACACATAAAAACTGAAATAATTGTAGATATGTCTTCAATAATTGCTGATGGGATAAATAGTTCGATGTAAAATTATATAAAATAATATATTAGATAAGAAAAATTAATATATTTGTTGAATAAAGTTATATAATAATATATAATTTTACAGAGGTGGAAATTAAATGACTAGAAAAAGAAGCTATGGAGTATCTTTAATAGTACTTTTGATAACTATAATTATAATGATTATTTTAGCATCGGCTGTAGTTTTATCACTTAATAATAACCAAATTGGAAATGCAAAAAAATCAACATTTCAAAATGATTTAAAAGCTATACAATCAGAAATTGATTCGTATGTTGCATCACAAAGTTTTAACAATTTTGGTGAATACGATAGAAATAATTTAAAAACAGAGGATTTAAATAATTTAGAAATAATAAGAGATAATCCTAAGTATCAAGGGAAATTTGAAATAAAAAATGGTGAGTTGGTTTTAAAAAGTGGTTTTAGTGATGATGAAAAGAAATGGGCTAAAGAAATAGGTATAGATTCTGAAAATTAAACAAGGGGGATTTTAACATGTCGAAATTATATTTTAGATATGGTGCTATGGGATCAGGAAAAACAATTGATTTACTAAAAGTAGCATATAATTATGAAGAAAGAGGTCAAAAAGTATTAATATTTACTTCAGCGCTTGATGATAGATATGGCGTAGGAAAAATAACTACAAGAGTTGGATTACAAAGAGATGCAATAATAATAAGTAGGGATTTTAATATATATAAATATGTTAAAGATTTAAATCAAAAAGTAGACTGTATTTTAGTTGATGAATGTAGTTTTTTAACTAAAAAACAAGTTTATGAATTGGGTGATATTGTTGATTATTTAGATATTCCAGTAATTTGTTATGGACTACGTTCAGATTTTAGGATGGAACTTTTTGAAGGTTCAAAACATTTAATGGAAATAGCAGATAAAATAGAGGAAATAAAAACAATATGCGAATGTGGTGCAAAGGCTACAATAAATATGAGGTTTGTTGATGGTAAGGCTATAACAAATGGTTCACAAATATTAATAGGTGGAAATGATTCATATAAATCTGTATGTAGAAAGTGTTATAAAAAATATATAGGCTATAATATAGAATAGGAAAAAATCCTATTCTATTATTTTTTATATTAAAAGATTACATAATTATTTTTAAAAATGTATTGACACATTATGTAAATTATGTTATAATAATATCAGATGAAATATATAAGTGACATGAAATTTTAGGGTCACACAATTGCAATTGAAAAATTTTGATTATTAATTACTTTATTATACTTGGAAACCCAAGTTTTATATACAATAAATTCGTTTTCGTCCATAAGGACTTAATATATAGTAACTTATCCACAACGACTAAAATTAGAGGAGAGAGAATAATGAAAGAATATAATACAAATAAAAGAATTACTAGAATTACAGCGGTTATACTTATTTTGGTATCATTTATGTCAAATGCAGTATTTGCTGCAAGAAACGAGTGGGGGGACGCCTATGTAAAGAAGGCTGTAAAAAACTCCTTTACAATGGAAATCGGTGAAGACGACGTGGATGCAACTGATGATGTTACAAGATATCACGCTGCAGTTACAGTTGTCCACCTGTATGAGCAGTTATACGGTAGTATAAAAAATGTCGATGAGGACATAATAAGGAAATTTGAAGACTATCGTGATATTTTAAGATATTACGATGCTGAGCAAATTGAATTAATTGCTAAAGCTACAAAAATTGGGGTATTAAAAGGAAACAAGGAAGAAGACGGCGGCTTGTATGCTTACTTGGGTGATTCGGCAACACGTGCCGAAATGGCAGCTTTCTTTGAGAGAGCTATCAATAAAATGGGTGTGGAATTGGAAGACAATTACACTTCAAGTTTCAGGGATACAAGAGGTCATTGGGCACAAGATACGATAGATAATATCGCATCTTGGGGTGTTATGGAAGGCTATTCGAGAAATGAATTTGGTGTTGACGATACCTTTGAGTACCAGGACATGTTGATAGTTTTCTTCAGAATATGTTATTTTGAAGGTGAAGTATTAGATCTTGACGAATTTATAGACGGTATCAATGATTCATATTGGGTTTGGCTTGAAAGAGAAGATGATGAAGGTAGTGAGTTTTCGTTAAGAGAGTTTGATGAAAACTTGTATGTAGGCAGAAGGTATAAAGTAAAGGTTGACACTGATATTTCAGGATTTATTAATTCGGACGCAACTTGGAAATCAAGTGATACAGACGTTGCAAAAGTTGACAAAAATGGTGTTATAACACCAAAAGCAAAAGGAAAATGCAAAATATCAGCTACATGCAATGATATGTCAGATTACATCTGGATTAATGTAATAAAATCAGGCAGTGACGATGATGTAAATCCAACAACAAAACCGACAACTGAGCCAACAACTGAACCGACAACAAAACCAACAACTGAGCCAACTAAAAAAATGAAATCGACTCAGAGTGTAATAAGCATTCAGGTTGGGGATTCGATTGATATAATTGATTATTTATTGAACATACCTGGAGATCTGGATATCAAGACTGATGATGAGGAATTTATAAAATTAAGTGGTACAGTAATAACTGGTAAGAAGGCCACTAAAGACAAACAAAATGCGGTGATCACCGCAAAGTCTGAAGGACAACAAGTAAAGGTTGAAATTCGTGTTACAAATATGAATATTCACACAAATCTTGATCCAGAAGTGGAGTGGGCAGCCAACAATGATACAGGAACTGTTACATTTACAATCAAAGGCATAAATGATGACTGTAAGGTTGTACTGAACGCAGATTCTGATTATGTAGCAGAACTGGAAAAAGTTGCAAGTGATTCAACTTGGGCAACCTATAAAGTCCAAGGTATGGAGGAAAAAGGAGGAACAACTTGTCTTGTGATCAGAGTATTAGTGGATGGAACACAGATTTGGGAATCTGATCCAGAGATCTTTTACTTTGGAGATTGAGTATTTTAAGTATAATAAAAAAGGCTCGGATAAATTATCCGGGCCTTATGTTTGTATTGTTATGTAAACAGTTGCTTTTTTGGTAATAGTGTGATATAATAATCCTACATGGTAAACAAAAAGTTAAGTTATAATTAAATTAAAGGAGTTGATCTTATGAAAAGGAAATCAATAGTTTCAATGTTGGTTATTTTAGTCGTTGGAATTGCGTTTACATTGAATGTATTTGCTTTTAACGGTGGATGTTTTGTTCCGTATAAAAATCAGAAACAATTTGAGATGAGTCAGTGGTTTAAAGAGGCAACAAAAAAGATTAAGTTAAAATCATATGAAGATTTAGGACAGGAGGAAAAACGGTATTATTTATTCTCGCTTATTTTGCAGGTAATCGAAAACACAGGAAATGAGACATCGGCTGACAATGAAGATTTGACTATATTTAAAGATATAGCTACAGTTTCAGATAATGACTTAGAAAGCGTTAAAAAGTTAAGAAAATTAGGTATTTTAGACGGAAGATTGAATGAAGAGGGAGAAGTTGAACTTAAGTTTAATGAATGCATAACAAGAGCAGAAGTAGCAAAAATTATCGCTACTTATCACCAAAAATTCTTTTATGTCGAAAAGGAAAGAGAATGCACTTTTAAGGATATTGAAAATTCTTGGGCGGCTGAATATATAAAATATTGTTATGAAAGAAATCTATTTGACGGGAAAAGTATATATGAATTTGACCCAGAATCAAATATTACGAAAGAGGAAGTAATAACTATATTCTTAAATTTAGCTTCTGAAACTAACATTGAGGAAGAGGTTTCAATGGCCTTGAATCAAGTATATTGTATAACGACCAAATATAATGAAGATGGGAAAGGAAGTAGAAACGTTAAAAGAATAACACCTGAAGATAGTTTTTATACAGTAAAAAATGGAAAAGAGGTAACAATAAAGGTAAAATATGATCCTAATAAAAATTTAAGGGTAGATAATACAAAAGGAAATATTTCTATACAAAAGCAGGAAATAAATGGAGGAAGTGCAGTAATAAAAGTAAAAGGAAATATAAACGGAGCAGGGCTCCTTGAATTTTATTATATAGGTTCTTATTACGATAAAGTGTATGTACCTATATTTGTATATACAGATAAAAAGTATTGTCAGGAGGTAAGAAAAATAACAGTATCTGAAGATGTTATTAATTTAAGTGTAGATGACACTTACAGTCTAAAAAAGAATGTAAAAACATCACCTTCAGATTGTAATGTGTATTATGTATCTGAGGATACAGACGTAGCCTCGGTCAATTTTTCCACAGGATTAATTACAGCTAAGAAAAAAGGTTCGACTAAAATACTTCTTTTATCTAATGGCGTGACGAAAGAACTAAAGTTGGTCGTAAAAAAAGATATTTGGAAGGAGGATAAATACTATAAGGATATAAGATTAAGTGAAGATTCAGGTGAGTTTTATATCGGTGAAACTTTTGATATTTCAGAACTTGTGAAAAATGTTAGTGATAGAAAAGTCACATATTATTCAGAAAACGATAATATAGCAACGGTTGATAAATATGGAAATGTGTGTATAAAAGGTTCTGGAAAAACTTGGGTAAAAATAAAATGCGATGGAGTTACCGTAAAGTACAAAGTAACAGCGACAAAGAAAGATGAGGAGGAAGAAAGTATAAAAGATATCTCTTTTAAAAAGAGTACAATTGAAGTTACTCAAAAAATGAAGGTAGATATAAAGGATTTTTATGATGTGTTACCATCTTCAAATTCAAAGGAAACTGCAGTGTATTCTTCGTATAATGAAAATATCGCAGTCATTGATAAAGATGGCTATATAACAGGTGTTACTTGTGGTGATACTATAATATCTGTTAGGATAGGAAGAGTTGAAAAATCAGTAAAGGTAAAGGTAGTGGATGGGATAACCAATACACCTATTCCAAGAATAGTGTTTTATTCCGACGATATTACATTAAAACTTGGGATGGATTTTAATGTATATTCACTTTTAGGAAATTCATATGGTAAAGATATAACCTTAACACTTTCCGATAAGACTGTGGCCAAGCTTGAGGAAAATAAGGTGATAACATTAAGTCGAGGTGAAACTATCCTTACTGCTAAAGATAATAAGACGGGGGATTTTGCAAATCTGTTGATAAAGGTTGAATAGCTTAATTAAAAGAACACTTCAATAATTACTAAATTTAGTAATTATTGAGGTGTTTTTTCTAAAATATGAAATTTATAGTTTACAATATATTAATAAATATGATATACTAAAGCTACTTTATTTAGAGGAATTTTATGGAAAAAAGTGAAAGATTTGTAAATTCTACAACAACTATTTTACAAGGAATAATATTAATAATATTAGGAATTTTGTTGATAATTGGAAGAAATGCATTTGTAGATTTGGTTGCTTATGGTGTTTCTTTGATACTTGTAATGATGGGGATAACAAATTCAATAAAAAATATAATATCAAAATCTGAAAAAGTAGTGACAACTAATTTTATATACTCAATTCTAAATATACTAACAGGGGCTTTCATATATTTTAATACAAGTATTTTTGTTAATATGTTTCCTTTATTGTTTACAATATATATTTTAATTGATGCAATAATAAAAAGTACCGTATTTTATATTTATAAAAAAAATAAAATACCTACAAGATTTGCAGTATTATTTAGGAGTATATTAGCGTATGTGTTTTTTTGCATAATGCTATTTTATCCATTAATTAGATTAAATGTAACATATATATTAGCAGGAATTTATGTTTTGTTATTAGCATTATCATATATGATATCTGGTATAGAATCTACAATACCAATAAGGAAGATAAATAAATTAAAGAAAAAGATCAAAATTGCATTGCCGATATTTGTAGCAGCATTTATTCCAAGGATGGCATTAGAAGAAATAAATCAAGTTTTCATGCCGTACCGAAGTAATAAAGAAATAGAGTTTAAAAAAATTGATGAGGTACCAGATATAGAAGTTCTCGTGCATATGAAAAAGGGATTAAGTGCATCTTTTGGGCATGTAGACCTATACTATAATGGCAAGATAATTTCATATGGCTCATATGATGAATCAAATGTACTGTTTAATTCATCAATAGGAGATGGAGTACTTTTTGAATGTGATAAAGATAAATATTTAGAGTTTTGCAATACTAAGGTAAACAAGACAATAGTAGGATTTGGATTAAAATTAACTGAGAATCAAAAAGATGCAATTAACAGAAAAATTGAAGAAATAAAGAAATCAACTTATGAATGGTATCCAGAAAGTTATTTACATAAGGATAAGGAATTTAATGACTATGCAAGCATGCTATATAATGCAACAGGTGCAAAATTTTATAAATTTATTGATGGAAAGTTTAAAACATATTTTGTATTAAATACAAATTGTGTCTTGCTTGCAGATGAAATATTAGGAACATCAGGCATAGACATACTAAAAATTTCTGGACTTATTGCTCCAGGTACATACTATGAGTATTTTAATAGAGAATTTAAAAGAAAAAATTCTAAGGTAGTTTCAAAAAAAATATATATGGATAAATCTGGAATATTAAAAGATAAAGAAAAGACTCTTTAATATGCAAGTTTGCATACTAAAGAGCTTTTTTTAAAATAATGAAATTTGTGTATAATTACTAGGAATTTCGTTGTTAGCATCAACACATTTTTTGGAAATGTTAAAATCCAAAAAAGCATGGCCATTTGGAAAATCTATTTTATCCTGAACTCTATCTTTAAATAGATTATCGTATAGCTCTCTTAATTTTGTGTTTTTGCATTTACTTTTTAACTCTGAGTGTCTTATTGCATTTTCCCGGATGAGGTAAGCAGTATCGTCGTCAACTATATTGAATTTTATTGCTAAGTGTAAAATTTCAGCAATTTTTTTTTCTGTTAAGTTGTACTTGCTAAGTTCATCGTCATTTAAAACATTTTCCATTGTTTTGAAATTTGAATATGTATATAGACAGCACACCTTTTTCACAATGGGTATATCATTTTCATGAAATGTCACAAGAATCCCTCCCTTAATTATAAGATGAAATAAATAATAATACATACACATGTATATATTATCATAAAAATTACTAAATATCAACATTAAAATATATTATCTGTATTCTATTTTAAAAGTTGACGGGGTCATAAAATTTGACAAAAGTATAAAATTAATGTATAATATATACATTAGTTTGTAGTGAATCGAGTTATCTAAATAAAATAAAAAAATAGTGGAATACTATTTATATAAATGAACGTGGTAAATTGTAAATTGAAAAATTAATATAAAAATGAAAGGATGATTTAATGGAAGAAAAAAAATATGAAAACAAAAGAGAAAATAAAATTAAAGGAATTACCAAAAGTACTCATAAAAGTACAGGTGGAAAAATTAAAAAGACCAGACAAAACAGCAGATTAAAAAAGGATACAAAGGTTAAGTTAAATTCTAAAAGTGCACCGGAAGTAGAATTTTCTAATATTGATACTAGTTTGGTTGTAGCAAAAAATGTTAAGCCTAGTGTGTTTAAAAAATCTAAGTTAAAAATAATACCACTTGGTGGAATGAATGAAATCGGAAAGAATATAACTGTATTTGAGTATGATAACGAAATAATTGTTGTGGATTGCGGATTAGCTTTCCCAGAAGATGATATGCTTGGGGTAGATTTAGTAATACCAGATATTACATATCTTGAAAGAAATAAAGATAAAGTAAAAGCTGTAGTTATTACACATGGTCATGAAGATCACATAGGTTCTATTCCGTATTTCTTAAAGAAAATAAATGTTCCAGTATATGGTACTAAACTTACTTTGGGACTTATAAAAAATAAATTAATTGAACATAATTTAGATAAAACTACAAAATTAAAATGCGTTAAGCCACGTGACGTAGTAAAATTTGGTAAGCACTTTAAAGTAGAGTTTATAAAAGTAACCCATTCAATTGCAGATTCTGTTGGTGTTGCTATTACAACACCTGTTGGAGTTGTATTCCATACAGGAGATTTTAAAATAGATTATACTCCAATTGATGGGGAAATGATGGATTTTCAAAGGATTGCTGAAATTGGAAGAGAAGGAATTGTACTTCTTATGTCAGATAGTACAAATGTACAAAGACCTGGATATACAATGTCTGAAAGTAGTGTTGGTAAAGAATTTGATAAGATATTTACTAACTGTACAAAAAGAATAATTGTTGCTACATTTGCATCAAATATTCATAGAATGCAACAAATAGTAAATTCAGCTGTTAAATGCAAAAGAAAAGTAGCTGTAGTAGGACGTAGTATGTTAAATGTTATGACAGTATCTCAAGAACTTGGTTATATAACTATGCCAGAGGGGACTTTAATAGATATTGATAAAATTGGAAATTATAACCCAGAACAATTAGTTATAATTACTACGGGTTCTCAAGGTGAACCTATGGCTGCCCTTTCAAGAATGTCAGTAGGTGAACATAAGAAAGTTCAAATAACACCGGACGACCTAGTTATTTTTTCATCTTCACCAATTCCTGGAAATGAAAAATCTGTAGGAAGAGTAATTGATGAATTAGAAAAATTGGGTGCTGAAATAATATATAATCAATTGGCAGATGTACACGTTTCAGGTCATGCATGTCAAGAAGAATTAAAGTTAATGTTGAGCTTAACTAAACCGAAATATTTTATGCCTGTTCATGGTGAATATAGATTTTTAAAACAACATGGCGAAATTGCTACAAGTATAGGTACACCTAAAGAAAATATATTTATTATGGAAAATGGTAAAACACTTGAAATAAGTAAAAATGACGCTAAGATTACAACTCAAGTTCCATCTGGAATGGTTCTTGTTGATGGTTTAGGAGTTGGAGATGTAGGAAATATAGTACTTCGTGATAGACAGCTTTTATCTGAAAATGGTATGATAATAATAGTTGTAAGTTTAGATAGAAGAACATCTAAGGTAATTTCTGGTCCGGATATAGTAACTCGTGGATTTGTATATGTAAGAGAAAGTGAAGATTTAATGGATGAGATAAGAGAAATAGCAAAGAAAGAACTAGAAAAATGTGATAGAGAAAATATCCGTGAATGGTCTAATATAAAATCTAATTTAAGGGATAGTCTAATACATTACATATATTCAAAGACAAAGAGACAACCAATGATTTTACCAATACTTATGGATGTTGATATTGATAAGTATAAAAAAGAAATTAAGTAGCATATAATAGAAATTATGCTTAAATATAATAAATCTCAATTAGTAACTATTTTGAAGTTTAATAATTGAGATTTTATTTATTAAAAATTTTTTGGAAGATGAAAAGGTACCTAACAATATATTAGGTACCTAATCTTTAGTAATTAATACAAGATTTTTTTCTTCGTGAAGCAGGTATAGTTCTATTTTCTAAATTGGAATATTTAGAGGGTCTGTTATACGTATTTTTTATTTCCTTTTTTGGAGGATGAATTAGGGTAGAATAGACATCTCCCAAATTTGTTACTTTATGAATTTCTTCATTCCCAAGTATTGTTGATTTTATGTCCATGTTTCCAAGAGTATTTTTCAGAATTTTTTGCGACTTCTCTGAACCATGGTTTATAAATACATTTTTAAGAGAACTAAAAGATTTAATGAAATCTAAAATCTCTTCAGGACTTCCATGTGACGAAAATTCTCTTGTTTGAAAAATTTGTGCATTAATTTTTATTTGTTCTCCAAAAGGAAATACACGAATTTTATTTCCTCTTGAGGTCTCTACAACTTTTCTTCCCAATGAATTGTTCGATAGGTAACTTGTAAAGAAAATAGCACTGTTACAACGAAGATAAGTTTCTAAATAGTACGGTGCATTACCGCCGTCAGCCATGCCCGAAGAGGTAATTATTATTCTTCCTTTTTTAGGATTTTTCAGAAGAATTTCTCTCTCTTCCTGTGATACTACAACATTAACATTCTTTGGCATAAAGTTAATATTGCTGTTTTTTCTGTAAATATCGAGTATCGAAATTCCAAGAGGAGCATCAATCCAGATTTCAAAGTCATGTCCACAACTTTCAATTTCCTTTAGGTTATATAATATTGTCTCTAACCTTTCTTGTGCAAGTGACAATATCAAAATTGGTTTTTCCTGTTTTAGCTGTGATATAATATCATCCTTAAAGGTAGCAGGTGAGTTCTGGTAACTCTCAAACAAAGTAGATTCAATTACCAAATTTAAATTCTTATTTTCAGCAATACTTTGTGGAATAACTGATGTCTCTTTAAATAAGTTTTCTTTTTTGTAATCACCTGAAAATAATAGGTTGATTTTTTTCCTGTTTTTGTAACTTGCTTCAATATATATGCTAGATGCACTTAGCATATGACCATTATCAATAAAAGTAATGGTTATACCATCATCAATTTCAAACGGTTCATTAATCCTCTTAGTTTTTATAAGAGAAATTGCTTTGTCAACATCATCATAATTGTATAACGGAGGTGTTGGATTTTTAACTGTTCTTTTTTCTTTTTCAAAATCTTTTTGAAATTTCTTTGCGCAATCGTATAGTAGCACTCCAAAAAGGTTTCGAGTTAATGCGTTACAATACACAGGACCATTGTATCCAAGTTTTGAAAGATACGGAACTCTTCCAATATGGTCGATATGAGAGTGAGTCAAAATTACAGCATCTATATTTTTTATATTGAATTTAAACTCGTTATTTAGGTCCTCATACGTTTGCTCTTGGTAAATGCCACAATCAACCAAGATATTCCGCTCATGGTTATTTGGAAAATGTATTGTGCATAGTATACATGAGCCTGTTACCTCCTTGTGCAAAGCCTGAAGCTTAAAGTAGAAATTGTTTTTGGAACTCATAAAGTTTCCTCCTTTTTTAATAAAATATAACGTAAAAAATTAGTTAATTTTTTATACGTGTTTAATATACTTATATTATATACTAGAAATTATTAGTAAGTCAATAAAAATGAAGTATTTTGTCGAAAATGTGATAAAATATATATAAAAGTATAGCATTTTTTACATAATTATTATATAATATAGTTATAAATTTATTGGAGGATTTAAATGGAAAGCAAAAAAATAATTTTAACTGGTGATAGACCAACAGGTAGATTGCATATAGGTCATTATTTTGGCTCTCTACAAAATAGAGTAAAGTTACAAGATGAATATGAACAATATATATTAATTGCAGATGTTCAAGCCTTAACTGACAATTTTAATAATCCAGATAAGGTAAGAAACAATGTTAGAGAACTTGCTATTGATTATTTATCTTGTGGAATTGATCCTGAAAAAAGTACAATATATATCCAATCAATGATACCTGAAGTTGCAGAACTCACTATATTTTTTTCAAACCTTGTTACGGTTTCAAGATTACAAAGGAATCCTACTGTTAAGAGTGAAATGTTGCAAAAAAAGGAATTGTTTGGAAATGAAGGAGAAAGTATTACCTATGGCTTTTTAGGTTATCCTGTAAGTCAAGCTGCAGATATTGCAACCTTTGGGGCAAATATTGTTCCTGCAGGAGAAGATCAAGAGCCCCTTATAGAGCAGACAAGAGAAATAGTAAGAAAATTTAATTCAATATATGGTCAAGTTTTAACAGTTCCTGAAATATTATTAAGTAAAACTCCAAGAATAAAAGGGTTAGATGGAAATTCTAAGATGGGTAAAAGTTTAGGAAATGCAATATATTTGAGTGACAATGATGAAGAAATAACAAAAAAAGTAATGTCTGCTGTTACAGATACTTCAAAAATAAAAAAAGATGATCCTGCTAATCCGGAAATTTGTATGGTTGGATACTACCATAAATTATTTAGTGGAAGAGATGTTGATGATATATTTGATGAGTGTAAAAAAGGTGTTAGAGGTTGTGTAGCTTGTAAAAAAGAACTTGCAAAAAATATTTCTGAGTATTTAGAACCTATACGTAAAAAGAGAAAATATTATGAAGAACATCCAGAGATTATAGATAAAATTTTAATTGAAGGAACTAAAAAAGCAAGATTTAGAGCAAAGGAAACTATGTCTAAGGTTAAAGAAATTATGAAAATAGATTATTTTAATAATAAATAATAAAAGGAAAGGAGATTATAAATATATTGTTTAAATATATTTATATAATATAAAAAGTGGTTATTGATTTTGTAAGAATTAGCGTAAAATCTGGTGATGGTGGAAATGGTGCAATGAGCTTTAGAAGGGAGAAATACGTAGCAAATGGTGGACCTGATGGAGGAGATGGCGGCAGAGGAGGAGACGTAATTTTTAAGGTAAGCAATAATACTAGCACATTACTTGATTTTAAGTATAAAAAAATATTTAAAGCAGAAAATGGAAAAAATGGTGAAGGTGCAAGATGCACAGGAAAATCTGGAAAAGACTTGTACATATATGTACCTAAGGGAACTATTGTAAAAGATGTAGATAAAAATGTTATAGTGGCTGATCTTTCAGAAGATGATCAGGAATTTATCATTGCAAAAGGTGGAAGAGGTGGAAGAGGTAATCAACATTTTGCAACATCTACAAGACAGGTTCCAAATTTTGCTGAGATGGGGCAAAAAGGTATTACTAAAAATATAGAACTTGAATTAAAGATGTTAGCTGATGTTGGGCTTATTGGTTTCCCTAATGTTGGAAAATCTACTTTAATTTCTTCTGTATCATCAGCCAAGCCTAAAATTGCTAACTATCACTTTACAACCCTTGAACCAGCGTTAGGAGTTGTAAAACCAAAATCTGGAGAAGCTTTTGTAATGGCAGATATTCCAGGTATTATTGAGGGTGCAAGTGAAGGCGTTGGACTTGGAATTAAATTTTTAAAGCATGTTGAAAGAACTAGACTTTTGGTACATGTTGTGGATGTATCCGGAATAGAAGGATGTGATCCAGTAGAAAATTTTAAAAAGATAAATGTAGAACTTGAAAAATACAGTAAGAAACTATCTAAAAAAGAGCAAATTGTTGTTGCAAATAAAATTGATAGTGTAACTGATAACTCTTTGCCTGAAAGCCTTGAAAAAGAATGCGAAAAAAGAGGATTAAAATTGTTTAAAATCTCAGCTGTAACGCATGAGGGAGTGACAGATTTAATTGAATATATAGCAGAAAGGTTAAAAACAATTCCAAAAGAAGACATTGTTGAAATTGATGAAGGGTATAATGAAAGAGAAGAGTTACCAGATCAAGAAATTAAAATTGAAAAAATTGAAGATGGATTTAAAGTATATGGAGCACCTATTGAAAGATTGATGAGTAAGGTTAATATCTTTGATGTAGAGTCACGTCAATATATGCAAAGAACGTTGAAAAAATTGGGTGTGATGGATAAACTAAAAGTACTTGGATTACAACAAGGTGATACAATAGATATAATTGGTTTCCAAATGGAGTATTATGAGTAGGTTAACATACAGTAAAAAAGACTGAATTTGAAGTGCAATTCAGTCTTTTTTATGACTTTTTTTATTATAAAGCTTATTTTGTAATTTAGATTTAATCTCAAGTAACTGTTCATTTCTCTTTTTAAATTCTATTTCAGGGAAAGCTTTTATTATTCTGTTATTTAAGAGGCTAGTTTTGGAAATTATATCCTCTTTAACTTTTTCTAAATTTTGAATAATATCAATATTTTGAAAATCTTTCTTTTTATTCTCAAATATTTGTTCAGTAATTTCATGAAGTTTGTTAAGTCTTTCTTTTAGATTAAATATAGTATATAAAGTTACTGCAAAGTCTAATGTAATTATTACAAATAATGAAATAGATATAACTGGAATATAATTTTGTGGTATTTTTTCAATTAGTTGTTTTATTTGAGGGTGTATTATATACGTAAGGAGTAGACCAAGTATTGCAAATTCTAGTGAATTTAATAGACACACTCTACCGTTTATATTAAATTGCATGTTTGAATAATCCCACCATCTTGCATTAAATATTTTTTCCATAAAAAAACTGGTTATATATTCAAGAATGGTTGTAAGTATCATACCTATAAAAAATACTAATATAGGGGAGTTTATATAGTACTGTAAGGAAAGTACTATTATTAATGAACCAAATCCATAAATGGGACAATATGGCCCATTTAAAAAACCTCTATTAGTGAGTTTTCCTCCCACTATTCTACAATATATAACCTCAGCAATCCAACCAAGAATACTATATATAAAGAAATACATAAAAAGTACATATAAATTCATAGTAATCACCTTTATCTAATTAAAATTATATAAAATAATAAAAAAAATGTCAATAATGCTAAAAAAATAAAATTTGACATACATGTTATAATGTAGATGTATAAAATTTATTCTTAGATAATAATTTATGAAAGGATGATTAAAATGAAAAAATATGATGTTGCTATTATAGGTGCTGGAATCGCTGGAATTTGTGCAGCATATGAATTGTCAGAGAATTCTAATCTTCGGATAGTACTCATTGATAAAGGAAATGAGATATCAAGGAGAAAATGTCCAATCAAAAACACTTCCGAAAAATGTAGAAAATGTTCAAAATGTAATATAATGAACGGGTTTGGTGGAGCTGGTGGATTTTCTGACGGAAAGTATAATATAACTACAGAATTTGGAGGGTGGATTACAGATTATGTTCCGCCTGAGTACGCTCTTAAACTGATTGAGTATGTGGATAATATAATTATGAAATTTGGTGCTACTCAAAAGTATTATTCTACTGATACTAAAGAGGCAAAGGAAATTGAAAGAGAGGCATTAAAGTATGATTTACATCTTCTAAAAGCTAAAGTAAAGCATCTTGGAACAGAAAATAATTTTAATATACTTTGTAAGATGTATGAATACTTGAGTCAAAAAGTTCAAATATTGTGTAATACAGAAGTTGAAACACTATCAAAGAATGATGAGTTTGGATATACATTATCATGTTTTGATAAGACAAACAAAATTAATTCATTTGAGATAAATGCTAAGTATGTTATTGCCGCACCCGGCAGATCTGGTGCTGAGTGGTTTTCAAAAGTGTGTAACCAATCTTTGAAAATTGAAATGATTAACAATCAAATAGATTTGGGAGTTAGAGTTGAACTTCCAAATGAGATCTTCTCACATATAACTGATAGAGTGTATGAATCAAAGATAAAATATGTTACCAGTCGCGGAAACACAGTAAGAACTTTTTGTATGAATCCTTCTGGATATGTGGTATATGAAAATACGGATGGTACTATTACCGTTAATGGTCACAGTTTTGCGGATAAAAGTTTAGGGAGTAATAACACAAACTTTGCTATACTTGTAAGTACTAGATTTACTGAGCCATTTAAAGATCCTTATCAATATGGAAAAAGAACAGCTTCATTTTCTAATTTATTGGGAAATGGAATTATTGTTCAAAGATATGGTGATTTGAAAAAAGGAAGAAGAACTGATGAAAAAAGATTGAAGGCAAGTTTTACTAAGCCTACACTTACTTCTGCTACACCAGGTGATTTGGGATATGTTATACAGTATAACCAACTTACAGATATTATTGAGATGATAGAAAAGCTTGATAAAATCGCTCCAGGAACAGCAAATGCAGATACACTACTTTATGGCGTAGAAGTAAAGTATTACAGTGCAAGACCTAAAGAACTTTCTAGTTCTTTGGAGACAAAACATAGAAATTTATTTGCTATAGGTGATGGGGCAGGCGTAACAAGAGGATTGTCTCAAGCTGGTGCAAGTGGAATACTCGCTTCCCGCGAGATATTAAAAAGAATAAGTAATTAAAAAAATGATTAAGAAATCAATGCAAAGCATGTTAGTAAAAGACATGCTTTGTATTGATTTTATAAAGTAGTTGTGTTAAAATTCCTTTAGAGAAGGAGTAAAAAAATGTTAGCTTTAATTACAGGGGCATCTTCTGGAATTGGATTTGAAATTGCTAAAGAACTTAGTAAAAAAGGGTATAAAATTATAGCAGTTGGAAGAAATGGTAAAAGATTAGAAAATTTGAAGAAAGTTTGTAAAGAAGAGGTATATATTGAGAAACTAGATCTATCAGATTTAAAAGAATGTAAAGTATTATATGAAAAATATAAAGATGAAAAAGTAGATATATTAGTAAATAGTGCTGGAATTGGGAAAATAGGTGAATTTATCCAAACAGATTTTGAACAAGATTTAGAAATGATTAATTTAAATATTTTAGCTGTTCATTATATGACTAAAGTGTTTTTAAATAAAATGATAAATCAAAATGAAGGATATATACTAAATGTATCATCTAGTGCAGCATTTGCACCTGGACCATTAATGGCATCATATTATGCTACAAAAGATTATGTATTTAAATTGACTGAATCAATTAGTAAGGAACTTAAAAAAAGTAAATCAAATGTTAGTGTGAGTGTAGTATGTCCAGGACCTGTTGATACGGATTTTAACAAAAAAATGAATGTTAAATTTAGTGTAAAACCCGTTAGTCCAGGGTATGTAGCTAAGTATAGCTTAAAGAAATTATTTCAAAAAAAGACTATAATAATTCCCGGCATTAAGAATAAGATAGGTGTTATTTTTAGTAAAATTTTATCGCATAATATTTTAGAAGAATATATATATAATATGCAATTTAAAAAGTTAAATTAATTAATGAATATATAATTAATATTTACAAATACTATATTTTGGTGATAATGTGGATGATAATAAAAAATTTGCTAGCGGATATTCAGCATATAAATATTTTCTTATATTTTGTATATTTTCTATAGTTGGATTTTTGTATGAAACAATATTAGATTATTTTCAAAATGGTAGTATTTGTAATAAACAAGAATTACTTTTTGGTCCATTTACTATTGTGTATGGTATAGGTGCCGTTATTTTCACTGTAGTATCAAAAAAGTTTAAAAATATGTCAGTAATATTTTTTATATCAGCCTTTTTTGGGGGAATGTTAGAATATTTTTATTCTTTTTTTCAGGAAAAATTTTATGGAAGTATTTCTTGGGATTATTCTAATGCAATTACTAATATTGATGGTAGAACAACATTAATTTATGCTATTGGCTGGGGAATATTAGGAGTTATATATGTTAAATGGTTATATCCGTTTGTTTCAAGATATATAGAAAAAATTCCTAAAAAAGTTGGAACGATAGTAGTATGGTTACTTATAATTTTTATGGCTATTAATATTGTATTAACGTGCATGGTATCTGTCAGACAATATAAAAGAAAAAATGGTAAACCTGCTAATAATAATATAGATGTTTTCATAGACAAGATATTTACTGATGAAAAAATAGACAGTATTTTTGAAAATAGAAAAAAAGTTGAAATATAGATATGTTTAAATTAAGAAGGGGAAAAATGGAAAAAATGTATAATTGTGGAATGGTTGTAGGCAGGTTTTCACCTATTCATTTAGGTCATGAAAAATTAATTAACCTTGCATTAAAAAAGTGTAAAAGAGTAGTTGTTGTAGTAACGTATAATGATTTAAAGGATGAAAATAATCCTTTTGATATAGAATTCAAACTATATCTTATAAGAAAAATTTATGAAAAGGAAATAATTGAAAATAAATTAATATTATTACCATTTCATGATACTAGAATTATAGATAATGAATATGGAAATAGGCTACTAAAAATTGTTAGTGAAAAATTATTGTCCAATGTAGATTATATAGTTTATGGAGATGATAAAGATATAAATAAATGCTTTAGTAGTGAAGTTTCAGCTAAATTTTTTAAGCAGAAAATTAATCGAAAAGAACTGCAAATATCTGCTACTAAAATAAGAAAGTTATTACAAAGTGATAATGATGAAGAATTAAAAAAATATATAAATTCTATTTTGTATAGTGATATATTAACAATGAAAAAACACTTAAAAAGAACTTTTGTTTGAAAAAATATTGACAATTGAATTTTAACATGTTAAAATATTTTTTAGAACACAAGTTCTTTTTCGAGGTGATTTATATGATTGAAACTTTGCATATAAAAAATATAGGAATAATAGATGATTTAGTTATAAATTTAAAAAATGGATTTAATGTTTTAACTGGCGAAACTGGGTCAGGAAAAAGCTTGATTATAAATTCAATAGACATACTTTCAGGTGGAAGATTTTCTAAAGAGATGATAAGGAAAGATCAAGAGTTTTCATTTATTGAGGCATATATACAAATTGATAATAGTGAAAATATAGATAAAAATTATATTATAGTTTCAAGAGAGATTCATGTAAATGGAAAAAATTTATGTAAGATAAACGGTAGATTTGTTACCGTGTCAGAATTAAAAAATTACATGAAAAATATTATTGATATACATGGCCAATTTGATAATCAAAACTTGATGGATACAAAAACTCATTTATTATTATTAGATAAATATTGTGGAGAAGAGTTAAAAAAAATAAGTTCTGAATACGAAGTATTATTTTCAAGATATAATAAGATAGAAGGCGAATTAAATAAGTGCTATGGAAATGATATTGAAAGGCAAAGAAAGCTAGATTTATTATATTATCAGTTAAATGAAATTAAAGAGGCAGATTTAAAACTTGGAGAAGAGGAAGAATTAAATAATAAAAAAATTTTGATGAAAAATTTTGAAAAAGTGTCAGATGCCTTAAATATTGCTAGTTTTAAGTTAGAAAATAATATATTAATAGAGTTAGAAGAAATTATAAAACCTTTAGAAAAAATAGAAAATATTAGTAATGAATATAAAAATAAATTAAGCGGTATCCAGGATATATATTATGAACTACAAGAAGATTTATTAGATTTTAATAGTTATAAGGAAAATTTAGAGTTTAATGAA
Organism: uncultured Clostridia bacterium; assembly: GCA_934130325.1. GTDB lineage: Bacteria > Bacillota > Clostridia > TANB77 > CAG-465 > CAG-465. Next base: position 44,300 of record CAKOYA010000003.1, on the reverse strand, counting down.
GAAGAATGTAATTATGTACAAAATAGATTAGATTTAATATTTTCACTAAAAAGAAAGTATGGAAATAGCATAGACGAAATATTAAAGTATAGCATGGAACTTGAAAGAGAGATAGTTGAAATAGAAAGTTTAGAGCAACATAATAATATTTTAAAAAAAGAAAAGAAAGATATAGAAAATAAAATGTTAGAATTAGCTATTGCCATGAATTCGGTAAGAAATAAATATTCTTCTATTTTAGAAGATAGAATTAATGAGGAACTTAAATTTTTAGATATGAAAAATGCTAAATTTAAAGTAGATTTAAGATTTGATGATCAAAGAAAATTTAATAAATACGGGCTAAGCTTAGTAGAATTTCTAATAAATACTAATATAGGTGAAGATTTTAAGCAACTTATAAAAGTAGCCTCAGGTGGAGAAATATCTAGAATAATGCTTGCTATAAAATCAGTATTAAGTAGTGTAGATGACGTGCAGACTATAGTGTTTGATGAAATAGATACAGGTATAAGCGGGGCTGCAGTAAAAGCAGTCGCAGAAAAAATAAAAATGATTTCAAAAAAGTATCAGGTAATAGCTGTAACACATCAACCTATTCTTACAGCTAGTGCAGATTCAAACTATAAAATAGAAAAAATTGTAAAAAATGGAAAGACAAATACAAATGTTAGGAAATTATCTGAAGATGAGATTATAAATGAAATTGCTAAGATCTCAAATGGTTCAATTACTACTATAGCAATTGAGCATGCCTTAGAATTAAGAAAGGTAAGTCTTTGTTCTTGAGTATATAGGTTTAAAATAACACTACACTAAAATAACAAAGCTTGTGAAGTTTTAAAGTATCACAAGCTTTGTTATTTTATTTATTATTAATGAGATTTTCTAATATTTGTATAGCATTAGTTGCTGCTCCTTTTCTTATATTGTCTGCTACTACCCACATATTAATACCACTTTTTACGCTATAATCCCTTCGAATTCTTCCTACGAAAACCTCATCTTTACCAGTTACAAAATTAGGAAGAGGATATACTTCATTTTTCGTATCATCAAGTACAACCAAATTTTCAAATTTATTTAAAGCTTGTTTTAGTTCGGCTGTATCAAATTCTTTTTCAAATTCTACATTTATACTTTCACAGTGACAATTTTTTACTGGGACTCTTACTGCAGTCGTTGTAATTTTTAAATTAGGCAAATTGAGAATCTTTTTTGTTTCTTCTATCATTTTCATTTCTTCTTTAGTGTAATCATTTTCCATAAAAATATCAATTTGTGGGATACAATTATTTTTAATAGGATAATTAAACTTTTTAGGAAAATCGAAATTGTCTGGATTTTCCAAATCTTCAATACCGAATATTCCAGCTCCTGATACTGCTTGATACGTGGAAATTACAACTCTTTTTATTTCATATTTGTCATTTAAAACTTTAAGTGGTAAAGTTGCTTGTATAGTTGAGCAGTTTGGATTTGCAATAATTCCTGAATTTTTCCAAATTAATTCTTTATTTACTTCTGGCACGATTAATGGAACATCTTTTTCTAATCTAAAAGCAGAGCTGTTATCTATTACTATGCAGTTGTTTTTTGCCGCTATTTTTGCATACTTTTTACTTACATTACCTCCTGCAGAAAATAGTGCATAGTCAAATCTATTATTGTTAAATGAATCTTCAGATAATTCTTCAACTATATATTCTTTTCTCATAAATTTAATTTTTTTCCCTTTGGAATTTTTAGATGCAAGTAAAACAAAATTATCTATATTTAAATTTTTTTCTTCTAATACCTTTAAAAAAGTTGAACCAACAAGACCTGTTGCTCCAACAATTGCAACATTTATCATAAAAACACCTCACTTAATAGAAATTATATTATATTAATAGCATTTTATGATAAATGTATATTATATAACTAATAAAGTATACTTAAAGTTGTGGATTTACCATTTTATATAGTATTTCTGGATTTCCGTATATATTAAAAACAGAAAAACCAAAATCTATTAAAAGATAACAAACTATAATTATTGCCAGTTTTTTTCTAATTTTCATTGGAATGAAAGAAATTAGTTTGGCTAGGAATGGTTGAATAAAGAATACATAAAGAGTTCCAAGTATTCCCCAGCCAATCATTATTGGCACTGTTGTATAATCTAAAATTTCTAAAAAGAAACCGTCATAGTTCCACATTTCTATATTAAATAAGTATTTAAATCCTAGTCCACATATTAACTCAAACATTCCAAGTATTAAAGAGGCAATAATAAATATATATGGAATATTTGTTTTGGTAGGTTTAAAATTATAAAATAGCATGTAAAGTATTAGTGCACCAAACCCGTATATTGAACACATTGGAGCATAAAGCACACCACGGTTTACTATTTTACCAACACTTATATACACAAAAACAAGTTCAATTAACCATCCAATCATTGAACAAATAGTAAATATGTATACCATTTCAGTTAATGAACGTTTTTTTTCATTAAATTTTTGTGGTGTGTATTTAATATTAAGATCTTTATCCATAAAAATCACTTCCTAATTTATTAGAGTAGTATTTAGAATCTAAACATACATTTAAATTATTTAAATAACTTAAGCATGAATTAGCTTCAAAATTAAAACAATATTTATAAGCAAATAATAGCTGTTTATTTTTTTTGAATTTTTTATTAATTTCGTTTTTTCCATACTTTGAATCACCTATTATTGGATGAGATATATTTTTTAGTTGTGCTCTAATTTGGTGAGTTTTACCTGTATGAATAATTATTTTTAAAATCGCATAATCCATTAACAGATTTTTTGATATTACAAAGTACTCTGTTATTATCTTTTGTGAATTTTTGATATTATAATCATATATTTTACAAAATCCCTTTTTTTCATCCTTTAAAATATACTTTTCTAAAATTTCATGATTCTTAGAAAAGCTTGAATTTGATACATATGCAATATATTCTTTTTTTATATTAGAATTTTTAAATGCTTTTAATATTTCCTTATATGCAAGGTTATTTTTTGCAAATATTAACAATCCACCTGTATTTCTATCTAACCTATGACAAATCTTAGCTTCACTATAATATTTTTTTACTAAATCTGAAAACGTAGGCTCATCTATAAATGAATTATCTAAATTTTCTTCACTGTTTGATAAAAGACCTTGTGGTTTGTAACATATTAATATATTATTATCTTCAAATATTATATCAATATTATTTGGTAAGTTAAATAATATATTATCATTTAAATATATATCTATTTTGTCATACTCATTTATTTTAGTATTTTTATTTACCTTTGTACCATTTATTCTTATATCTTTATTTCTCAGAGCCTTATATATATTTGATTTAGATAAAGAAGGGAATGAATGATATATATACGATACCAAATCGTTTTTATTATCTTTTTTTACAATAATCGACTTCATATTAAATATTATACAAATAAATTTATTAAAAATCAATATATAAAATTATTAGATATATACATTTGTGAAATATTTGTGTTTATTTGCTTTTTTGTTGTTAAAACATTTTAATTATGGTATAATTATCTCGTTAAATTAGTAAAGTATAATTAAGGATGTGATATAGATTGGCTATAAAAAAACAATCATTCATGAATGGTGTATTAGTAATAATGATTTCACAAGTACTTATAAAAGTATTTGGATTTATATATAGAATTGTTCTTACAAACTTTCCTCAGTTTGCAGATGAAGGAAACAGTTATTACGGTTCAGGATATCAAGTATACACATTAATACTTGCAATTGCTACTATGGGGATACCAAATACAATGTCAAAACTTATATCAGAAAAAATTGCTATAGGGGATAAAAGAGGTGCACATAGAATTTTTAGAACTGCTATGTGGCTTTTTAGTTTGATTGCTGTTTGTTTTTCACTTATGTTATTTTTTGGCTCTGGATTTATAGCAACTAATATTTTATCAAATCCTGGAGTTAAATACACATTAATGGCTCTATCTCCAGCAATAATATTTGTAGCTATGTCTGCAGTATTAAGAGGGTATTTTGTAGGAATGCAAAATATGATGGAGTATAGCAAGGCACAGATATTAGAACAAATAATTAATAGTATATTTTCTATAATATTTGTAGTTATGTTACTTGGAGCTACACCTGAAATTATGGCTGCCGGCTCAACTTTAGCTACTACTGTTGCAACTTCAAGCGCATTTTTCTATTTATTAACATATTATAATAAAAATAAGAAAGATATATGGGATGATATAAAAAAATCTGAAAAATTTGCTATAACACCTAGAAGAAAAATTGTAAAGAAATTAATAACATACGTAATACCAATATCATTTGGAAGTGTTGTTGTTGCACTTTCAGGAGTAATAGATGTAATCACAGCTATGGATGGATTACAAAAATATGGTTATACATTGCAACAGGCAAATGAGAAATTCGGAATATTGCTTGGTAAAGTAGATATATTAAATGCTGTACCACTTTCAATAAATGTTGCGTTTTCAGTAGCACTAGTACCATTTATATCCTCAGCTATTGCTAAGGGAAAAAAGAAAGAGGCTGTTGATAAGATAAATTTTTCATTAAAGGTATCTTCAATTATAGCGCTTCCTTGTACAGCAGGATTATTTATGCTTGCATCTCCAATTTTTGCACTTATATTTCCAAATGCACCAGAAGGAGCTACATTGCTTCAAATACAATGTTTTATGATAATTTTTGCAGTACTTGCTCAAACTTTATATGGAGCTTTACAAGGAATAGGTAAACTTTATGTACCAGGTACCTGTTTAGCAATAGGTGCAGTAATAAAGTATATTTTAAATGTAATTTTAATACCTAAGTATGGTGAAGTAATTCCAGCACTTACAACTGTTATATATAATGCAATAGCTTGTACTTTATCATTTATATTATTATTTAAGTACTTAAAAGAAAAACCTGACTTAAAGGGAATATTCTTAAAGCCAATTATTGCAACATTGATAATGACTTTAGTGTTATTTATTCTTGAAAAAGTTAATATATATATATACATTTCTAATACCATATACACAATTATCAGTATATGTATAGCTGTTTTAGTATATTTTATTTCAATTATTGCTATTGGTACTTTAAATGAAAGTGAAATAAAGCAACTCCCAATGGGAGATAAAATATTTAAAGTTGCTAGAAAATTAAAAAAAATATAATAAAAAATGTAGAAAAGTGTTGACAAGGCAAGCGTTTTGTAGTATATTCTTAGTGTAATCAGTTACGGAGGTTACATTAGGAGGGATTTATAATGAATAAAGCTGAATTAATAGCTAAAATTGCTGAAGAAAGCAAACTTACAAAAAAAGCTGCTGAAACAGCATTAGACGCTTTCATAACTAGCGTTGAAGGAGCTTTAAAAGCAGGCGAAAAAGTTCAACTTGTAGGATTTGGTTCTTTCGAAGTAAGAAAAAGAGCTGCTAGAAAAGGAAGAAACCCACAAACTAAAGCTGAAATTAAAATACCAGCTTCTAAAGCACCAGTTTTCAAAGCTGGTAAAGCATTAAAAGAATTAGTAAACAAAAAATAATTTAGTTTTAATTATTTAGTTATTAAATCTTAATGTTGAGATACAAAGCTATAAGTTTTGTATCTTTTTTGTATTATATGAAAATGAACTCAAAATGTTAAACGAATCTGTTTAATATCCTGGGTTCATTTATTATTTAATGTGATTCAATAATAAATATAATATTTATTAATAGAATTTATTCCTTTAATTCACTTGTACAAAATGGGCATCTAGTAGCTTTTATATTAATCTCACTTTTACAAAAAGGACAAATTTTAGTTGTAGATTTTTTTATTATATCTTCATTTGTAATAGCTTTTTTATTGGAACGTTTTATAATACTTATTACTATAAAAAGGACAACTGATATAATTAAAAAGTTTATTATAGAGTTTAGAAGTTCGCCATAGCTTAGTACGATTGCTCCAGCATTTTTTGCTTCTTCAATAGTGCCAAAATGTCCACCTTTTAGTGTGATAAATAATGTAGAGAGATCTACATTTTGGGTTAATAAACTTATTACCGGAGTAATTGTAGATGATACAAGTGTGTTTACTATGTTTGTAAAAGCACTACCTATAACTACACCTATAGCCATATCAACAATGTTACCTTTCATAGCAAAATTTTTATAATTTTTTATGGTTTCTTCTGCTCTTTTTTTAGTTTCTTTTTGTTTTTCTTTTAGGATTCTTTTTGCTTCAGCTCTTGATATTTTGTTTTCCATTTTTCATCACCATAAATATTTTATAATGTTAGTAATCAAAATTCAATAGTAAAAATATATTAAAATTATGTATATTAAAAAAAGTAGAAAAATTTCACAAAATTATCACATTTTTATCTACAATTATTGACATTTTTTTGCTTTTTTAATATAATGCAAATATAAGATGGAGGTGAGTTTATGTACGATGCTTCTTATACATCATATGATATGGCTAGTACAGCTACAGCAGGTTTTTCAGCTGGATATTCAGTAGTTTGTTTAATTGTAGCGGTATTTGCTATTGTATGTATGTGGAAAATCTTTACTAAGGCTGGTAAGCCAGGATGGGCTTCTATAATACCTATATATAATACTGTTACATTATTACAAATAGCTGGTATGTCACCATGGTTAATATTATTATTGTTAATACCAATAGTTAATATAGTTGTTATTATTTTAATGTATATTAATTTAGCTAAAGCGTTTGGAAAAAGCGGTGGTTTTGCAGCTGGCTTAATATTTTTAAATGTTATATTTATGGGAATTTTAGCATTTGGAGATGCTGAATATATAGGAGAATAAAAAGTATTATACATGGACTCTAATTTTATACATTAGGGTCTTTTTGTTGTCAAAATTGTATATATAGTTGATTTTTATACTATTATATAGTAAAATGTATTAAAAATATAGTGAGTATAAAGGAGAAAAAACATGATTGGAACAAATGGAGTTACTTTAAGATTTGGAAAAAGGACATTATTTGAGAATGTTAATATAAAATTTACTAAAGGTAATTGTTATGGAATTATAGGAGCAAATGGGGCAGGGAAATCTACATTTTTAAAAATACTTTCTGGTGATATAGAGCCTAGTGAAGGTGAGGTATTTTTATCACAAAATGAAAGATTAGGAATACTTAAACAAAACCATTATGAATATGATGAAGTAAAAGTAATTGAAACTGTAATAAGAGGAAATTCAAGACTTTATGATATAATGAAAGAAAAAGAAGCGATATATTCTAAAGAGGACTTCTCAGAAGAAGATGGAATAAAGGCAGGAGAGTTAGAAGCTGAATTTGAATCCTTAAATGGATGGATGGCAGAAAGTGATGCTGCCCAACTCCTAAATGGATTAGGTATACCAACAGATTTACACGAAAAATTTATGAAAGAATTAACTGGACCTCAAAAGGTTAAAGTATTACTAGCACAAGCACTTTTTGGAAATCCTGATGTATTACTTCTTGATGAGCCTACAAATAATTTAGATATTGCTGCTATTGAATGGTTAGAGGAATTTTTGATAAATTTTGAAAATACGGTAATTGTTGTATCACATGACAGATATTTTTTAAATAAAGTTTGTACACATATTGTAGATATTGATTATAGTCAAATTAAATTATATGTTGGAAATTATGATTTTTGGTATGAATCAAGTCAATTAGCTCTTAAACAGACGAAAGAATCAAACAAAAAGAAGGAAGAAAAAATAAAAGAGTTAGAAGACTTTATACGTAGATTTAGTGCTAATGCTTCAAAATCTAAACAAGCAACTTCTAGGAAGAAAACATTAGAAAAAATACAATTAGATGAAATAAAGCCATCAACTAGAAGATATCCATTTATTGAATTTAAGCCAGATACACCATCTGGAAAAGAAATTTTGGAAGTTGATAATATAAGTTATGAAAAAGATGGAGTACAACTGTTAAAAAATGTTTCATTTAAAGTATTAAAAGGAGATAAAATTGTCTTGTTAGGCGAAAATGGTTTAGCAAAGACAGCACTTTTTGATATAATAATGGGAAAAATAAAACAAGATAAGGGAAAAGTAACTTTTGGTAAAACTATTGTTCCATCATACTTACCTCAAGATAACGAAGAATTTTTTAAATCTGATAAATCAATTGTTGATTGGATTGCTGATGCATATAATATAAATGATGAAACAGTTATAAGAAGTTTCTTAGGTAGAATGTTATTTTCTGGTGAAGAATCTTTGAAGAAAGTAAATGTTTTATCTGGTGGTGAAAAGGCTAGATGTATGCTTTCAAGGGTAATGCTTGAAAAACCGAATTTTGTTATTTTAGATGAACCTACAAACCATCTAGATCTTGAAAGTATCACAGCGTTAAATAATGGATTGATAAAGACAAGCGATGAGCTAATATTTGTATCACATGATCACCAGTTTATTCAAACAATTGCTAATAGAATTATTGTATTAACGGAAAATGGTGTTATAGATAGGCATATGACATACGATGAATATTTAGAAGAGCAAAAATTAAAATAGGATTATATAATAAAATTGTGAAGATAATTAATTATAGTATCTTCACAATTTTTATGTTATAAAAAAGATAGTTGGTAATAAAATAAATAACTTAAGTGTACAACTATAACTTTTTAAATAATTTTGTAAAATTTTGCGGGTAATTTTTGGGTAATCATCAATTAAAAATGGTTATCTTTTACTAAACTTTAAAAGCAAAAAAACTTGTAATACAACTATATCAACGATTACAAGTTTTTTTATATTTCTAAATGGTGCCCCAGAAGCGATTCGAACGCCCGACCCACGGCTTAGAAGGCCGTTGCTCTATCCAACTGAGCTACTGGAGCAATTACTATACTATAATAACATATTATTTGTCTAAAATCAATACTTTTTGTAAAATTTCTTTAAAAAATATAAGATATAGCAAAGTTATGCTATATCTTATATTTTATTGTTAAGGTCCAGTAGGGCCTTGAGGTATTGTAAGATTTAGTACATAATCTGGTGAAGCACCTGTTATTGTTGCAGCAGCTTGTGTACCAGGTGCTCCAGTTGTAACTGTGCCAATTGTTAAAGTTGGAGTTATTCCATCTTCACCATCTATTCCGTCTGTACCAGCAGCTCCAGCAGGTCCAGTAGGCCCAGTAGGCCCAGTAGGTCCGGTAGGGCCAGTAGGTCCAGTGATACCTTGGATACCTTGAGCGCCTGCAACACCTTGGATACCTTGAGCACCAGTAGGGCCAGTGGGTCCAGTAATACCTTGAATTCCTTGGGCACCTGCAACACCTTGGGCACCTTGAGGTCCAGCAGGTCCAGTTACTCCAGTAGCACCAGTGGCACCAGTAGGGCCAGTAGGTCCAGTGATACCTTGGATACCTTGAGCACCTGCAACACCTTGGATACCTTGAACGCCAGTAGCACCAGTAGGTCCGGTAGCTCCAGGAACACCTTGGATACCTTGAACACCTTGAGGTCCAGTAGGGCCTTGAGGCCCGGGAACACCTTGAATTCCCTGAACACCCTGAGGCCCAGTAGGCCCAGTAGGTCCAGTTGGTCCTGTAACGCAAACCATTGAAGGTGGCATTGGTGGTGGACAAGGTGGTCTACAAGAATCATAATTACATCCTGATTGACAATAATTATTCATTACAAATTCTCCTTTCAAAAGTAATATAATAATATATTACTTAATATTAATGTATGATTTTCAAATATAATATGTGATAGCATAATCTAATATAATTAACAACTTACATATAAAATAAGTTTGATAAAATATAATATTCTATCAAACTTTTAAAATTTATTTTCCTAAATACTCTACTACTATAGTTATAGGTGAATTAACAAAATATGAATTAGAATTAATATACTTTAAATCTGGTGTATTTAAGTAGATTGCTCTATTTGATAAATTAACTAGTTCATATGCATATGAAATATTTGGTACTGTAATGATTCCTTGCCCAACTAACTTTAAAGAAGATTCATTATATATCCATTGACTATCGCCTATATAAATATTATCTGTACCTATTAATCTAAATCCAATAGATACAAAATCGGTATTAGGGTCAAATTGACCATTAAAATAAGGTACATATGCATTTACTGTAAACGTAATTTTATAGTAGCCTTCTCTTCCAAATTGAACAATATTTTCAGCTGTATCTAAATCACATATACTATCAGTATCTAGTTCCTTTCTAGTAATTGGTAATCTTTCATTTGCTCGTATTTCATATCCTTCTTTAGGATAATTGTTAAAAGATACTAAGTAAGCACTAGATATTTTTGATGGGCCAGTAGGTCCGGTAGGCCCAGTAGGTCCAGTGATACCTTGAATACCTTGATCACCTTGAGGACCAGAAATATTTCCTACATTTTTCCATTTATCTTCGTTTTCAGACCAAACATATAAATCTTTTCCAATTAAATAACTATCTCCTATATTTCCTGTAGGATGTTCTGCCATTAATTCATCTATAGTAGAATAGGAACCTAAAATTCGTACACTATTTCCATTTGCTCCAGTGGGACCTTGAGGACCTGTAGGTCCTTGTGGCCCGGGAATTCCTTGAATTCCTTGGATTCCTTGAGGTCCAGTGGCTCCAACAGGACCTTCCAATCCATCAATTCCGTCGTATCCTGCTGGAATTGAAAAGTTTAATATGTGTTCTTTCCCTTGCCCTACATCTGTTATTGATGCTAAACTTCCAGGATTTAAAGTAGTAATAGTACCAATTTTTATTGTATCTGGAGATTCCGCAATACCAGTAGCTCCTTGAGGTCCAGGAACGCCTTGGGCACCTTGAGGACCAGCAGGTCCAGTTATTCCAGTAGCACCAGTGGGACCAGTAGCACCAGGAATTCCCTGAATACCTTGAACGCCTTGAGGGCCAGTAGGTCCTTGTGGCCCGGGAATTCCTTGAATTCCTTGTGGACCTTGTTGAATACATAGGTTTTGAGGAACAATTGGATTACAACAAGTATTAAAATTTGAATTACAGCAATTGCTATTCATAAAATTTCTCCCCTTTCTATAATAATTTTTTAATTATTATAATAGTAATTTATGTATATTTTTGGCAAATTGTGAATTATGATAATAAATTTTATTGTAATCCTTAGTATTTTAAGTTGTATTAGAAAAATATACATGGTATAATACCAAAAGTGAGGATTATTTTATGATTAAAAAAATAAATTTAAATAATATAATTAAATATGTATTGATAATATTGTTGAGTTTATTGTCTTTAAAAAAAGGAGGATTTTATAAATCCGATATTTTGTTATACAGTTTATCAATTGAAATATTGGGAATTATAGTAATACTTTATGATTATATAAAAAATAATAAAAAGTATAATTTTGATGTAATAGGGATATTACTTTTACTTCTTTCAACTTGTTATTTACTCCCTATAATTTTTAAGAATTATGCCTCTTTAAGTGATAGTATTAGTGAATTTATTAAATATTTTAATATATATATAACATATAAAATTATGAGAACATTAAAAAATAGTACATTTTTAAAAAACATAATAATTTATATAGGTGTAACTCTTTCAATTATAGGAATAGATGGTATGGGGGATAGAATTTTAGAAAATGTCCTAAATATAATTAATTCTGGTTATACAAATCTACATTTAAATCGTATGTCCTCTGTTATTCAGTATGCAAATGTTTTGGGAATTATTTTGCTAATTTCATCTATTTTTTCATTTGAAAAAATAATATATAATATTGAGAAAAAAGAAAAAAGTATAATGATAGTTAATTATAATATTTTTTCATTTTTATTATTTGCTATAAGTCTAACTCAATCACGAGTAGTTATATTACTTACACTTGTATATTATATACTAAATGTATTATTTAGTAAGAATTTAAGGAGAATTAAATTAGGTTTTTTATTGGAAGTATTTATACAAATTTTAATTTTTTCTACTTTGATATTTAAATATTTGTATATAAATAGAATATACATTTACTATTTAAGTATTGCTTTTATTATATTTAGTACTATAATTGCATATATTAGATTTTATAAATTTAATGATTATAGGTTTATACCAAATAGGTATGACGTAGCAGTTATAGTTGGAGTATTTTTGTTCTTTATCTTTACATTTGTACTAAGTACTTATAATAAAGTTAAAATATCAGAAAATTCTAATGATAGTTTGAAAAGATATATATATAGTTTTAGCGAAGATAGTTATAATTTGCTAGAAATTGATGTTGAGGAATGTGTGTCAGATACCAGATATGAAATTAAAATATATAGCGTAACAGTAGATAATGAGATAAATTTAGTAAAAAAATTTAATTATTATGAAAATTCAAGTGGTAAATTTGTGTATGAATTTTTTAAAGATAAAAATTTGAAATGTTTGAAAATAGAGATTTTGGTAGACAAAGGAGAACTTTCTTTAGATAAAGTAAAATTAAATGATAAAAATGTTAAATGTAACTATGGCATTGTACCATATGAATTTGTTCAAAAAATATATGATACTATTTGTGGTTCTGATAGTGCTAAGACAAGACTAATCTATGTTAAAGATGCACTAAAAATTTGGAATTTGTCATGGAAAAATAGAATAATTGGAGTAGGTGGAGATGGTTTTAAGAATTTATACCAATTAGTGCAAGATGTTTCATATACTTCAACCAAGGTACATAACTCATATATACAATTATTAGTAGAAGGTGGTGTTTTAGGAGCTTTAGTATTTACGATTTTATTAATTTACTATATTTTAAATTATAAAAATGATATATTTAAGTATGCACTTATATTGTTAATTATTCATTCAATTTTTGATATAGATTTTTCATATATGATTATTTTACAAATTTTTGCTGTACTTCTTGCTGGTAGTGAAAGAAGAAATAATTTAAAAAGCTATTATAAATATTTGGAGATATTTGAAAAAACTATATTGATTCCTTTGGGGATATTTTGTTTTTATACAACATTAAAATTAAATATAGCATATTACTTTTGCTTCTCTAGATATACAAATATTGGCTTAAACGAGCAAAAAAAGCTTGTAGATATGAATGAATTTGTAGTAAGAATTGATAGTAGTGAAAATAAATATAGAAAGAAATTAGCACAGGAATATTTTAACTATTTAAAATTGCTTAACAGTGAACTTTTAGTATGTGAAGATGTTGAAAAAAGAGAAATATTAATTGATGAATCTAAAAAAATAATCTTAAGTATAGAAAAAAATGCTAAAATTATGAGAGAAAATAATAAATATGAGAAAAATAATTTGATAGAAATTTCAAATATATATTTTGATAATTTAAATTTTATTTACTTTCAAAATTGTTATATTAAAGATACAGAAGATGATTATACTAAATATATAATTTTGATAGAGAAAAATTTAGAATTTATTGAAACTAATTATAAGTATAATAAAACATCAAAAGAATTATTAATAGAAACATGCAAAAGTTATATGGAAAAGATGGAATGTTATGATTATAAAAATTATCCAGAAATTTCAGAATTTTATCAATTTTTGAATTACAAAATTAGTAATATAACATAGATGAAAAAGTTTGAAATTGGATAATAAAATATAATTGGTAGAATAAAATTGTATAATATTAATAATTACATAAAATATGTATTGTGTTTTTACTTTTTGTATGATATAATATGCATATATTTTAGACTTGTAAGGAGGAGAAAGATGGGTTGGATTGATTGGACAATATCAATACTTACAGTATTAGTTGGAATAGTACTTACTATAGTTGTAATGCTTCAAAGTAGTAAAGATGGACAATCTTCAGTTACAGGAGCTAATACTTTTTATGGAGCAAATAAATCAAAAACTTTAGATGGTGTACTATCAAAATATACAGTTGTACTTGCATTAGTTTTCTGTGCTCTATGTTTTTTAACAACTGTAGCGATAATTAAGTAAAGGTAGGAAAATATGAGTAAAAATTATAAAATAGATAAAAATAATTATAATATAACTCAAGAAGAATATACAAGGAAAAAGGAAGTATTGACTTCCTTTTTTTCAGATAATTCATATGTACTTATGACCCAAAAGCAAATAGCTAGTGTGTTAAACATAAGTAAAAATGAAATAGGAATATTGCAAGATATTTTAGAAGATTTACAAGTAGATGGAATTGTATATTTAGATGAGAGTAAAAGACTTGTTCCGACAGTTAGTAGAAATATATATAAATGTGAATATGAAAAAAAGAGTATAAAATATGGATTTGCTAGGAATGTTAATGGTGAAGATGTATATATATCAAATGAATTTTCAATGGGAGCAATGGATGGTGATATAGTATTAGTAAAAGTTTTTCCTAACAAAGAAGAAGGAAAAAATAAAGAGGCTCATGTAGTTAAAATATTAAAAAGAAATATTAAAAAAGTAGTTGGAAAATTTACTAAAAATAGAAATTTTGGATTTGTTGTACCTATTGATAATAAAATTGAAGATATATATATACCTAAAAAGTACATATCGAGTGCTAAGGATAATATGATGGTTAAAGTAGAAATTCTAAAATATGCTAGTCAAAATTCAAAGGCTGAGGGAAAAATAGTTGAAGTAATAGGAAGCTTGGAAGATGAAAATATAGAAGTTGAAGCATTAAAATCAGTATATGGATTAGAGACCATGACAGAGTTTAGTAAACTTGTAGAAGATGAAATTATTAGCATTCCTACAACAGTTAGTAGAGAAGAGTTTGCAAATAGACGTGATATGACAAAAGAGAAAATTGTTACAATAGATGGTGATGACGCAAAAGATTTAGATGACGCTGTTTCAGTCAAGAAACTTAACGATGGAAATTACTTGCTATCTGTATATATAGCAGACGTTTCTCATTATGTGAAAAGTGGTACAGAACTTGATAAAGAAGCAATATCTCGAGGTACTAGTATATATATACCTGGTACAGTTATCCCAATGCTTCCAAAGAAGCTTTCCAATGGAATATGCAGTTTAAATGAAGGTGTTGACAGATTAGCTTTAGCAATAGATATGAAAATAGATTCACTAGGTAACGTACTTGAAAGTGATGTATATAAAGCTGTAATAAATGTAAAAAAAAGAATGACATACGATAAGGTATATAAGGTGCTAAATTTAGAAGATATGGATGTTTTAAGAGACTATAGTAATTTTGAAGAAGAGTTATTTTTAATGAAAGAATTAGCCTTAATATTAAACAAAAAGAGAATGGAACATGGAGCAATTAATTTTGATATCCCTGAATCCAAAATCATTTTAAATGAACATGGACAAGTAATTGATGTAAAGCCATACAATATAACTATTGCAAATAAGATAATAGAAGAGTTCATGTTAATAGCTAATATGACTATAGCTGAAAAATTTTACTATTTATCTGCACCTTTTATTTATCGTATTCATGAAAAACCTGATGAGGAAAAATTAAGAGAATTAAATGAAGTATTAAGTAGATATGGAAAAAATATTAAAGGAATAAAAAATATACATCCAAGAACTTTAGCTGATATTTTAAATAATATTGAAAACGAAGAAGAAAAGCAAGTAGTATCAAATTATATGTTAAGAGCATTAAAACTTGCAAAGTATAATGAAGAATGCTTAGGTCATTTTGGACTTTCAGCTAAATATTATTGCCATTTTACTTCACCTATTAGAAGATATCCGGATTTGTTTATTCATAGAGTAATATCTAAGTATATTGAAAGTGGTTATGTATTAAATGAAAAAGATGAAATAAAATTAAAAGAACAAGCGAAAAAATACGCTAAAACTTCATCAGACATGGAAAAAGAGGCTACTCAAATTGAGAGAGAATTTGATTCGTTATATATGTCAATGTATATGTCCTCACATATTGGTGAAGAGTTTGAAGGAATAGTTTCATCTGTTACTTCATTTGGGATGTTTGTAAAATTGGAAAACACTGTTGAGGGGTTAGTACCATTTGAATTTATGCCTAATAATGATTATTATGTGTACGATGAACAAAGAAGAATACTTATTGGTGAAAAAACAAAAATGATTTTTAAAATAGGCGACAGAGTGAAAGTAAAAGTTATAAGAAGTGACATTAAACTAAAGCAAATAGATTTTAAAATAATAGAATTAAGGAAAGAGTGTGAAAACTGTGGAAAAGAATCCTAAAAAAAATATAAGAAAGACAAAGTTTAAAAGTAATAAAAAAAAGAAAAGTAAAATTTATTGTATAATGGAAGATATCCTAAAGTTCTATAATAGTAATTTAAGGAAAAAACATATTATAGTATATATTATATCTTTAATAATATTTTTTGTGTTCTTAGCCATGTTTATTTCTAGTATTGATGTTACACATTCAATAGAGGAAATAGTAGAATCAACAGAAAATTCACAGAGTATTATTTCCATAATTTTAAAGCAAACTATACCTTCTACTTTTTTGATAATATTTGCAGGAATAACTCCTTTTATATATTTATCATTTATTGGATTTGCCTATCCTTATATGCTAGCAAAAGATATAGCATCAACCTTTTTAGTAAACGCTCATGCATATAATGTAATACTTATGACATTTGGAGATATAATAAAAATATTTGGAATTTCTCTTGCAATGGTTATGGGATTTTATTATTGTTCATTATCTAGTAAAAAGTTTAGATATTCACAGCGTAGTGGATTTGGAATGTATGATTTGAAAAAACATATGTATGAGTTAAGAAAAGATGAAGAAAAACTAAATAAGTTAAATGAAGAAAAATTAAAAAAAGATGAAAAAAATGAAAAGTTAAATGTTAAAGTACCTTATTTTATGATATTTAAAATATTTGTTATTGCTTCTATCATATCAATTATAGGTACGTTAGTTGCAGCAATATAGGAGGTAAAATGAGAGCAAGATTTAATAAAGACTTAGTTGAAAAACTAAAAATGGATAAAAAGTATATTGATTCAAAAGAAATTCTACAAGAAAAATTGAAGTGTATGCTTAAGGATGGTAAAAAGTTATATATTGAAATAGGTATGGGAAAAGGTGAATTTATATCAAATATGGCATATAATGATAAAGATAATGTATATATAGGAATTGAGGTTTGTATTCCGGTTCTTGCACTTGCTTCTAAGAAGATTTCCAATTTTGAGCAGACTCATGATGTAAATCTTGATAACTTATTGTTAATGTCTTTTGATGCCTTAAATGTTAGTGAAGTGCTAGGGGAATTTAAAGTTGATAAAATATATTTAAATTTTAGTGATCCATGGCCTAAGAAAAAGCATGCTAAAAGGAGATTAACAAACGAAAAGTTTTTAACAGAATATAAGAAAGTGATGAAAGAAGAGGCAAAGATAGAGTTCAAAACAGACAATCGAGGATTATTTGAATATAGCTTAATAAGTATGCAAAATTTTGGATTTACTTTTCTAGAAGTTTATTTAGATTTACACAAAACTGATATTCCAAATGTTGTAACTGAATATGAAGAAAAGTTTTCAAAATTAGGACCGATATATAAACTGGTAGTAAAATAAAGAAATAACGTGTAGACTAAAAGTCTTACTAAAAAGTTTAACTCGTTTTCAGCGGATTTAAAATCTGAATATGCAGAAATGTTTAATGAACGTATAAATTCTTGAACAAAAAGAGGGATGCACTTTAACTTCTGTGCCTCCCTCTTTTTTGTTATTTATTGTTTAAATAGTTCAATATTTTTTCAACATCTATTTTATCCTTAGGTCTATCACTATTAATCTTTGAATTTAAAATTTGTTCTAATTTTTGTACTTGATATCCCTCAACTATATCAAATTCAAATGGATATTTACCACTAACTACTACTTCAACCAAATCATTAATACGATAAAAACCGCATTCATTTTTGTCTTCTTCTTTTAAATTGTATTTTACGCGTAACTTTTTAAATAATTCAGGCTTAATACACAAATCCAAATCATTTGCAATATTTCTTAATCCATAGAGAACTAAACATCCACTTGATAATACATAATATTCACTTGTAGGTAAATCTAGTTCCCTTAATAATTTTATTACTTTTTGTTTATTCATTTTTACTCTCCTTTTCTAAATAATCTGGATCTAATTCAGATTGTCCAAAATTCTCCATATTATTTACATAGTCCATATCAGATTTGAAATATTAAAATAGTATACTTCCCTATTTTCAATCATATTTTGAATCTTTAAACTTTTTACAATTGGCAGTACTCCATTTTGTATGTATCATCGTAGGCATATTTAGACAACAGAATTATTATATTTTTTGGCTATTGTTTCTAGCTCAATATTGTAATACTCTTCTCGACCTCAGTGGACTCCATGACTCAACTAGTATATCATTTTCTTTACAATATTTCAACTTTTCTTATTGAGACATACCAGGATGAAAATAAAATATCTTCTCTGTATCTTAAACCTTTTCTTTTGGCAATATCATCAGCTGTTCCTCCATTATATAGACCTTTATAACTAGCATTATGAAATTTATCAAAATTTTTAACTCCTGTTTTTTTGCAGTTTGATTAAGTGAATAAGTTCCTTTTCTTGTTAAATTTCTTTGATAAAATCTCTTTTCATCTTCAGTAAGTAAATTATACTCTTTTTTGGTAATTTCTTGTTTTCTAGTTTGAACTGCAAAATATGTTTGTGCAAGAGCAATTACTTTATGTGGTTCAATATATGAGAGATTAGTCTTTTCAATTTTTCTAATACTACCTTTTATAAAAGTTTTAGAAAACCCACGTGTGAATTCAATTCTTTGTTTTAAACTTTCTTCAAATTATATTTCTTGTTTAATTATATTAATACATCTTTTAGGATGATTTTTTCGCAAACAAAAAAATCAACCATTTTACTGATTGACTTTTGTATCTGTAGTTTGAACAGATTCGCTATTGGCTGGGGTAGCTGGATTCGAACCAGCGAAATGACGGGGTCAGAGTCCGTTGCCTTACCACTTGGCTATACCCCAAATTACTTAATTATTAATTATAAATTTACACTAACATTATATACTATTTTTTGTTTTTTTTCAATACATTTTACTATTAATTTAACAAATCTGTTTTGATTAGCTAATATTCGACAAAAATATACATTTTTTCTTTGTTTTAGCTATTTACTTTTTACATAATCTATGGTATAATTTACAATTACATACAAATAAAATTCTATTAAAAATTTTTAAGGAGGTACAAAAAAATGTTAGAGTTAACTACAAAGACAATAAGGGAAAAGGTGAACGAAGAATTTGAAAAAAAGACAAAAGACAACAAATGTGCACATGTAAAATTAGATATCAACTTGGAGCAAATTCCAAAAGATGAATTTCTTGTAATTTCGGTCACAGAACAACAAGACAATACATTTGATGGTGTGATTTTGAAGAAATCATCAATAAATAATCAAGAGTATTTAAATTTAAGAACTGCCATGGAAGACGCATTACTTATTGCAAAAAATGCAAAGAATTGGCAAAGTGAACATGACATTGGGATATTATGTATAAATTCTATTTGAAACTTGAATGACAACAAATAAGGCACGATTTAATAACCGTGTCTTATTTGTTGTCTAACATAACTGTATTTGGAGTATCCAAACATGATATATAGCTATTATTAATATTATAATTATTTTCACCAGATATATTATAATAATTATGAAAAGTTGAATACAAGGGTTGAAATATTTTTAAATTAAAATAATCATCAATATCTTTTGGATTAGCTGTTTGGCTGTCAAAAAGTCTAATATTAATTAAATCTCCCTTTTCATATCCTTTTTTATTTATATTAGTAGTTTTCATCATTATAATACCGTATCCTAGTTCTTTCTCTAGTAGACCTATAACTTTATTTAAAACAATTTCATCCAAGTAATGAAAAGGTAAGTAACCTGAATCTATAATTAATTCGTTTCTATCATATACGTTATAATAATATATATAATCCCTAAAAAATCTTTCTATATTTTGTTTGACAAGTTTATATCTAGTTTCAGGATTATCTGTTTTTAGCAATCTCATTTTATTTACATCTATTAACAAGTTAATCACCCCATATTTAAGTAATTATACTACTATATATTTATTTTTTCAATCATATTTACTATTTATTGTAATTTTTTGTAAAAAAAATGCATATAATATTGACAAGTATTAAAAAATAAGTTAAAATATAGTAGTAGATTGTCGGTGGATATAGCACAGTTGGTTAGCGCGCCAGTTTGTGGCACTGGAGGTCATGGGTTCGAATCCCATTTTCCACCCCACTACTTAATATTTTGGGCTGTAGCCAAGCGGTAAGGCACCAGACTTTGACTCTGGCATTTCGCTGGTTCGAATCCAGCCAGCCCAGCCAATAACGAATCTGTTCGAACTACAGATACAAAAGTCAATCAGTAAAATGGTTGATTTTTTTGTTAGGTGAAGTAAAAGAATTAAGAAAAAATGATGTAATATTTTAATATTTAGACAATTAAAATATTGAAGATTAAAAGGTTGAGTATTTAATAAATATGATAAATGATATGTTGCATTTTTCTTTTTTTTAGATTATACTATATTTGTGAAAAATACAAGTATAGGAGGAGATATATGAAAAATAAAAAAGGCATAAGCCTTATTGTATTAGTAATAACAATAATAGTTATAATAATATTAGCTACGGCCCTAATAGTAACACTAATAAAAAATAATCCAATAAGTAATGCAAAAGAAGCAGTAAATGCAAATGACTTAAAAGTAGCACAAGAAACATTTACGATGTGGATTAGTAAAAGATGGACCGAAAACTCAGATGAGGCAGGAGGAATGTATTCAGGAGTAATAACAAAGGAAATATCTACTCTAAATTTTACAAAGGAAAATACAGAAATAGCAAGTATAAATGAAAAAGTGTATTTAGCAAGTGATGTGGAAGCAAAAGAAATACAGATCACCTTATCAGATTTAGGATTAGATAGTTTAGATAAAGTGGTAATAAGTAAAAATACAGTGATATCTATAACCAAAGGTGATGTAACAATTGACAATGTAAAAACAGAGTATCCACAAGTAGAAGTTGAAAGTAAGGCTATAGAAAACTCAACAGTAACAGGAAAAAAACCAACATATCAAAATCCAGTAATACCGGTAGGATTTAGTGCAAAAGAAACAACTAAGGCAACATGGAAAGATAAAAATAGTGATGGAATAGTAGATGGATGGAACGAAGGATTAGTTATAACTGATAGTAATGATAATGAATACGTATGGATACCAGTAGATGGAGAAAGTATAAAATATGCAAAATGGGAAGGAGCAATAAGTACATCTTGGACAGTAAAAGCAGATCAAACAAGAGATGATATTTTACCAACAGGTGTAACAAAAGAAGAAGAGCAAATAGAAAAATATGGTGGATATTATGTGGCAAGATATGAAGCATCCCTACCAGATGATCAGACTACAGAAGAGCTAATGAAAACAAAAACATTTAGTGCTGATGATAATAATAGGACAGATATAGGGAAAGCACAAAGTAAAGCTGGAAAAATAGTTTGGAATAAAATAGATTATAACAATGCAAAAATAGTATCAGAAAATGTAATATCAACAAGTGAAGTACAAAGTGGACTAATAACAGGAAAACAGTGGGATACAATGTTAAAATTCATAGGAAGTGCGGGAGTAGATGTAGATACTGATTGTAGTTCTTGGGGAAGTTATTTCAATAAAACAGGATATACAATATCAGGATATTATAGAACGCAAAATAAAGACTATGTATATACCAAAGGAACATATACAAAATCAAGTTCTGGATATTTATTACTAGAGACAGGAAAATTTGGAGAAGTAGTAAGTGAAGGTAGTCCTAAAAATATATATGATGTAGCGGGAAATGTATGGGAATGGAGTACAGAAATAGTATCAGAAAAAGGTGGAGAATATACAGGAGTAGGAAATAAGGTTCCTCGTGGGGGTAGTTACTACGACAAGAGTCCTTTCACTACTGCGTCATATCGTCTTGGTAACACTGCAACCGTTAATACTGCTCCGGCTCTTGGATTTCGTATTGTACTCTACATAAAGTAGCAGTATGCATATTTAATTGTATAAATTAATTAAATATAATAAAAAGGACACACTCATTTGAGTGTGCCTTTCATGAGTATGTAGAAAAATTTGTGTAAACTAAGAATAGTAAAAAAATCCTTTCTATGATAAAATAAAAATAATCATAGGGGGGAATTTTTATTGTGTTACTTAATACCTAAATCTTCAGCTTGTGCCTTTGTGACAATGCGAGCACCCTGTTTAATCAAGATATCTTTCAAAAGTTTAAAATGATCTCCGAGCTGATCGATTTTTTTCTGCTTACGAGATAATTTTTCTTTCTCGTGCATATCATTCCAAGTCAACCACTCCTGAGCATCGTAAAGAAAACTTACATTTGAACAAAAACATTTTAATTTGATGCGATTCCCCTTGCTATCGCTCAATATATAATACCCATCAACATTTCCTCCTTTTTTTTCTACGATAGTGAAAATGGAGGGACAAGGATAATGAGAAAGGGGGTCTATTGTAGGATTGGTTTTTTCTCCCCAATTACACCGTTGTCCGTAGATGACCGTCTGTCCTACTTTGCCATTTTCATAGATTGCATCGATTCCGATCTTCATACCATTTTGCCAAAATTCTAACATGATTGCCTACCTTTCTTTTACTCGTGGGATTGGATTTGCTCATGAGAGCTTCCCAAAAGCAATGAAGAACCTTTAATGCTGCATAAGCGTAAAAGTAGAAAAATTATTTTTACTTTAATTAATAATACATTTAAGGAATATTAATATAATACCATAATTATGTAAAAAATTCAAAGCTCTAGTAAAGAAATTTCTGAAGTTTTTTTACATATAGAGGTGTCTGTGTATCTGCCATAATTAGTTTGGAAAAGAAAGATTAAAGAAAGTAGAAAGATGTTTTTTTAGAATATTTGGCAACTTTTTACTTCAAACAAATTTAAATATTTTATATAATTTTACTATATATTTATTGTAATTTATCAAAAATATGATATACTTTAATAAATTGATTGATATTTGAGTTAATTGTTATGAGAAACCAAAAAAGTTGTAGATAACTACTTCAAAGGGGCAAAATAATGTATAGAGATACATATCTATATGTTATTTTTTTATATTATGTCAGATATATTTTTTATTAGTTTTATTGTTATAAATATATTAGAATTTAAATATTTGTAAGTTAAGTGTATTATTTTTTGTAGTTATATTTACTTTTGTGTAGTTTTGATATATTATATTAAATAAGATATATAATGTTTTAGGAGGTTAATATTATGCAGGTTGAGTTTTTAGTTCAAAAAGATAGAGAAAGTAGTCTATTAGAGCAATTGCTAGATAGTTTTGAAAAAAAACCTAAAAATGTTTATTTAATTTTAGGAGATTTAAAGGAAACTGGGTTTAAGTTAATTGATGAAGAATTTATCGATACTAAAATTAAGTTGTTTGTGGCAATTGGTGTTAATAAAAAGAATACAACTAGAATAATGTTGGAAAATATGCTAGATATTACTGATAAAGTATATTATTATTCAAACAACAATATTATAGAGTTTAATTCTAATATATGTATATTTGAATATTCAAATGAATCATATATATTTGTTTCTTCGGGAGCTTTTTCAGAAAGCGGTATTACGGAAAATATATCATTATACAATAAAATAACTTTTGATTTAGCAGATAAAGAAGAAAAAAGTGAGTATAAAAAAACATTAAAGAAAATTACAGATAATTTAGATGAAATAGGATTTGAACTTTTAAATAGGGAAAAAGTAGAAGAATTGGTAGAAAAAAAGGAAATATTTACAACTAGACAGTATACCCATACAAATGTTATGAGCATTTCAGAATTGTTAGGGAAAGAGGAAAAATCCCAAGCACAAGATAAAAATGATAAAATATCATTACCTCAAAATGTTGAGATACCAAAAATAGATTTGAAAGATATTGCTATTGATATAGATGATATAGATATTTCAGAAGAAGTTAAAAATGAGAGTAAAATTAAAGGCAATTATGATAACCAGGATATTGAAGTAGAATATGAAAAAGAAGATGAAAATGAAGCAAATTATGAGAATATAAATGCAAATGATTCTACTGAGGAAGAAGTTGTAGATAAAGAAAATGAATTATATGATGAAGAGTTAGAAAATTTAGATTTTGATGAAAATGAAACATTAGATATTAATAGTATGCTTTTCTCAAAAGCTGACGTTAAGTTAGATGTTGATATGAAAACAAAAGCTGAAAAGGAAGAGAAAGTGGAGAAATTGGATAAAGATGAGATCGTACAGGTAAAAAGGGTTAATTTGAATAATGTCTCAAATCTAATTTTTGAACTTCCAAGTAAACCACAGAAAATTATGGACCAATCTAAAATAAAAATTCAAAATTCAATACAGAAGGTTATACCTAATTTCTTTAATCTTCAGGAAAAGGAAAACTCTATTCAAATTGACGGTACTTGGTATAAGCAGAAAAATGTAACTTTAGAATTAGTTGATGTAAAAAATTCTAAGAAGTATTCTGATAGAAATGCAAAAATATCACAAAAAAAAGGTCAATCATATCTTACTATAGAAAGTGACATGATTAAAAATATTGAATATGGTGAAAATGATATAGTTAGAATTATAAAATTATCAGATGAGGTATTTCATTTAGAATTTATAGATAAAAAAATGCAAGAGTACAAATTATGGAGTAAACTTTGTAACCAACAAATTAAAGCAAGTTCACGAAAGTATGGAGTAATGTAGTATTAAAAAAGCACACAAATTTCGGTTTAGTGTGTTTTTTTATTATTTTGTTGTATTTACAATTAAACGAATGTGTGATATCATATTTCTGTAATATTTTAATAAGAAATGGGGAAAAAGCATATATGGAAAATTTATCAAATACAATTGAAGCTGTGTTATTTGCGCTTGGTAGGGAAATTTCTGTAGAAGAGTTATCTGAAACTTTAAAAGTTACTAAAGAGGAAATTAAAGAGGCTATATATAAGTTGGCAGATAGGTACAATGAAAATAATGGTGTAGTTTTGATTATTATAGATGGTAAATATCAACTTGTAACTAACAAAAAATACTATGAGCAAGTAAATAAGTTTGTAGAAAATACAAAGAGAAAAAATTTATCTACAGCTGCTTTAGAAACTCTTAGCATTATAGCATATAATCCTAAGATAACAAAAGCTGAGATAGAGAAAATAAGGGGAGTTAATAGCGATTTTTCTGTTAGTAAACTATTAGAATGTGGTCTTATTGAAGAAGTAGCAAGACTAAATTTGCCTGGAAGACCAGCAGCATATTCTGTAACAAATGAGTTTTTAAAATCGTGTGGTATAGAGAGTATAAATCAATTGCCAAATTTGGAGGAAATTACAATAAAAGATGAGCAATTAGTTGTGTCAGATTTTGATAATGAAAATTAATATATTTGGAGGAAAAAATGCAGATAGAATTTTTGCTTGGAAAGGCTAAAACGGGTAAGAGTACATACATATATAGTAAGATAAAAGAAAATGTCGATTTTAATAAAAAAAGTATTTTATTCGTACCATCCCAAAAAAGAGCAATAACAGAAGAAAATTATATGAAGCAATTAAAATTAAAGGGGATAATTGGAGTCAATATAACTACTATATCCTCTTTTATTTTAGAAAAATTAAAAAATAGTAACTTAAACTATGATGAAAGCAAGTTAACAAAATTAGATAAAAAAATATTATTATCTAAGACCATACTTGAAAATAATGATATATTTGATACTTTTGCTGGTGTGAAAAACAAACAGGGATTTATAGAGAATATATATATGTATATGGATATATTTAAAAAGGAAAATATTAATGTAGAAAAGTTAAAAAACATATCTTTAGGTGACAAAATATTAGAAAATAAATTAAGTGAAGTAGTCAAATTATATTCAAAATATTTATCAAATATGAATGAAAGTTTCTCAAATACATTAGATGAAATAGAGTTATTTATACAAAAGATTTCAAATAAATATGACTTTAGTAAAGTAGATGTATTTTTTGATGGATATAATAATTTTACAAATACAGAACTATTATTTATTGAAACGTTATTAAAAGGTGGAGCAAGTGTCACAATATCACTTACTACAGACATATCTTCGGTTTTAGATATACAATGTAATAATACAAATCCTATTTTTGAGGTACCAAATTCTACTTATATGAAATTACTCAAAATTTGCAATAGAAATAATATTTTGGTTGAAAATAATATATTCATTGATAATAAATTAAATGCAAATAAAAGTATAAAGTACTTAGCAGACAATATTTTTTCTAATAGTAAAAATGAAATGAAAAAAGTAGATAATAATTCAGTAAGTATTTACTTAAAAAAAGACATATATAGTGAGATAAGAACAATAGCAGAGGATATTAAGAAAAAAATTAAAGATAATAATAGATATAAAGATTTTGTAATATATACTACAAATGTGGAGCAGTATTCAAGTATAATACAAAGAATTTTTTATGAATATAACATACCTTATTACTTAGATAATAAAAAGAGTATAGAAAAATCTTGTCTAGTTATATATATAAAAAAGTATATTGCAATGTTAAGCGAAAAAGTTACATATGAAAAAATAATAGAGATTTTAAAACTTGGGTTAAATGACATTAGTTTGGAAAAAGTGTCGGAACTTGAAAATTATGTGACAGAATTTAATCTTGGAAAAAATACTTTGAATAAAGAAATTACTATAAATAATAAAAAAGATTCTGATTACATATATGATATTGATGCTTTAAATCAAACTAGAGATATAATAAATAATATATTCAGTATGCCAGATAATCTTAAACTTACAAATACCTCAGTTATTATTGATACCTTGTATGAACATTTAATAAAAAACAATGTATTAGAATTGTATAATGAAAGTTTACAAAAAAAGAAAGAGGTACAAGATAGTTTTTTCGAAGAGCAAGTTTGGGAAAATATTGTAAAGTTACTAGAAAGTATTAGCAATATTTATAAAAGGCAAAAAATATCTATGTCTGACTTTTTTAACATATTTAAGATAGGATTATCTGAGTGTTATATAAAATCAATTCCACCAACAATTGATTGTGTGAGTATTTTGGATATTGATGTTTCAAAAAGTAATGAAAAGAAGTTTTCATATTTTGTAGGTGTAAATGAAGGAGTATTTCCAAGAGAAGTTCAAGAGGATATATTTTTTTCAGATATTGAAATTGAAAAACTTAGTAATAAAAATATTGAATTTAAAAAATCAAGTATTTCTAAATATAATATGGAATTATACAATATATATGAGGCTATTTCAAATACAACCGATTGTTTAAAAATTTATATATTGTCATCTGATATTTTAGGAAAATCACTAAGAAAATCTAATTTAGTTACAATTATAAAGAATATTTTAGATATTAAAATATTAGGAGATGTTACCGAGGAAAATGTACAAAATAAAAATCTTTCAAAAGAGAAGTTATTTGAGGAATTAGTAAATAGTATTAAAGATAAAAAATTCAATTTAAAAACTGTTGCACTAATTAAATATTTTGAAAATGAAAAAAAATATAACGAAATACTACACTATAAAAAGAATGATGAAAACTTAAATGATAATAGTATAAAAATATTGTATGGTAAGGATTTAAAAACAAGTGTATCAAAATTAGAACTTTTTAAAAAATGCCCATTTTCATATTTTATTGAATATTCTTTAAATATAAAACCAAATGTTGAATATAAAATAACGAATTTAGATACTGGAACTTTTATGCATGATGTATTGGATAGATTTTCTAACTATTTATTAAAAAATAATGTATCTTGGCATGAAATTTTAGTAGATGGCGAGAGTTTAAATGAAATTTATATAAATAAATTAAATGATATTTTAGAGGAAGATTTTAATGTTATATTAAAGAGGCATAAAGAGAATATAAAATTTATAGTACTAAAACAAAAATTATTAAATACTATGCAAAATGTGATAACTGTTATTGCAAAAAGTTTTAACCAAAGTGAATTTATACCATTAGGATATGAAATAGAATTTAAAAATGGAAGTATTTATGCACCTATGGAAATAAAAATAAGTGATGATAAAAATATGCAAATTATAGGTAAGATAGATAGAGTGGATATATTAAAAGAAGATGATACTTCATATATTAGGGTAGTTGATTATAAATCATCTCAAAAAACTCTTGAAATTGATAGCATAAAAGAAGGAATTTCATTACAACTTATGACATATTTAATGTGTGTATCAAATACATTAGAAAAAAAAGGACAAAACGTTATACCAGCTGCGTGTGTCTATTTTAATTTATCTGATAAACTTATTAATTTAATGGACTATACAGATGATGATGAAAAATTAAAAACTGAAATAGTAAAAAAGTTAAGACTTAAAGGGATTTATTTAAAGGATATAAAAATTCTTGAAAAAATGGACAATAAAATTTCTGATAATAGTAAAAGATTGATAGATGTTTCAAAAAGTAGTATAAATAGACCAAGTCAAAAACTTTTAGAAAAAGAAAAATTCTTTGAACTTTCTAAAGAGGTTCAAAAGATACTTAAGGATATAGGAGATCAAATATTAAATGGTGTTGTTAAGATCTCACCAAATAGAAAAGCAGATTATTGTAAATACTGTAAATATGCATGTATATGCAGAAAAAATAGTTGTATGTAAAGGCTTATTGAAAATTAAAAAATTAACTCAAGTTAGACATATTTCTGTGTAAATCACAGTAAAAAAGTTTTGTATTACTTTTAGATATTTTTTTTGTAACATTTTTGTAAAATTTCTTTTAAATGCTTGCAATTGTCAAAAAAAAAGATATAATATAAGTGACTATTATTGCATATAAATCTGATTGAAAATTTTTATATGTAAATGTTATAAGGAGAGGATAGTGTATGGCTGATATAGTAGTAGGATCCAAGAAAAAAATAAATCTTTTCGATAGGGTAATACAAAGTGTAGTAATAATGGTAAATATGAATAAAATGAACAGAGCAATAGATGAACATTTGGCCGTTATACACAAAACCGAAGGCGAAGAACAGAGATTATATCAAGAAAATATATTAAGAGAAATAGTATTTGTAAAATATCAGTATGATATAATGCAAAGGGAGATGTATGAATTAAAAATATCATATCCTAGTGATATTGTTGATAAAATAAATTCTACAGATAAGATAGAAAGATTAGAATTACAGAAAACATTTTTGGAAATGGAGTATGATAGAGTTACACGTGCTAAGTTTAAATCAAGAGAAGATATAAAATTTAATCTATTATCTATTTCGTCTGCAATAGATGCAGTAAAACAAAATATAAAAGATGAGGGGAAATCTCAAAGATATAATAAGGTTATAAAAACTGCTGAAGAAATTGACATGAAGATTCAAACTGAAGAATATACTGATGAAATGTATAAAAATTTATTCGATTGTGTAGATGAATATGTTAGTTATATAAATGATAATTATGATATATCTAAATTACCTAGTGATGAAAGAGAACTTATAGAATTTGTAATTGAAACAATGATTAAGGGAATAGAATCAGATATTGATAAACACATGTATGAGTTTAATTTAGTTATTAATATATGTAAAAATTCATATAGATATTTTAAGGTTATAGATAAAATTTTTCAAAAATTACAAGGAATATACGATGAAAGTTTAGAAAATAACATAATTGATATAAAAGATTATGTTCGTATGTATAAAGAAGTATACGACTTAAAAATAAAAACAATGGTAAACGATGTACATAGAACGATTTCAACAGAAGATGAGTATCTTGAGTATTCAAAATTGTTAGCAAATTTAGATTATGATCAGTTGGATAGATTTGTTGAAAAAAGAGCTCAGGAATCAACTCTTTCAGAGAAAGTAAAACAAATATTAGATGAAGACCTAAATCCTAAAGAGGAAGAAAAAGAAGAAGTATTAGAACATCCTGAAGAGGTTGAAGAATTAATTAAAGAAAATCTTGAAATTGAAAAAATAGATGAAACTGTTGTTGAAGAGAATAAAGAAGTGATCATTGAAAATAAAGAAAATCAAGAAAAACCAAAAGCAAAGAGAGGCAGAAAGCCTAAAGCAAAAGTTGAGAAAAAAGATGAAACTAGCAAAAAAGAAACAAAGAGAAAAGTTGGTAGACCAAGAAAAGAGAAGGTAAATATTTAAGTATAAAGTAGTCTAAAGTTTCTTTAGGCTACTTTATATAATAAAAGATTTAATCGACTTTAAAAAACGACAAAAAAATAGAAATAAATATTGTAAAATATATAGTATAAAAAGTAATAAATGAGAGGTGTAATATATGATTTATAATAAGTATGTAGAAAGCGACTTCTTTGAAAAACTTAATGCTATTTGGGAATACTTAAAAAAAGGAGTTAATTTACCTAACGTAATTTTTATAATATTATCTTTACTTTTTTCTTCACAAAGTTTTATGGGAGAGTACCAACCATTTCAAATGGTTTTATTAGGGGCAGCTGGTGTTTTTAATGTTCCACTTATACTGGTTTTACTAGCATCTATTATTGGACTAGCTGTAACAAAGGCTACTACATTAGTTGTAGTAAAGCTTTTGGTTTCTTTTGTTATATTTTCTTTAATAACGGCTTTTATAAATATTGAAGGAATAGGAAAAAAATACTCAGTTTTTATTAAACTTTTAATTACAAATATTATTGTAGAAATTGTGAGTAATATTATACTTGGTACTTTTTTTTCTGGTATAATTAGTATATTAACTAGTATAGTTATAAGTACAATTTTATATTTTATATTTATTCCAGGAATATCCGTTATTGTAAATTTAAGAAAAGCATATGTATATTCTAAAGAAGAAAGTATCGCAATGATTACTGTAATTGCAAGTTCATTAGGTGTACTAAGTAATATAAATTTGTTTGGATTTAGTATATATAATATAATTATAATGATATTAATACTAATATATGGTTGGAAAAATGGTGCCATACTTGGTAGTACAGCAGGTCTTTTAATTGGATTAATGCTTACCGGGATTGTGGATACAAATATGTCTTTTATTGTGTCTTTAGCAGTAAGTGGTGCAATAGCAGGTATATTAAGTAGATTTGGTAAAATTGCTATAATCATAGGTTTTATAATAGGAAATGTATATATATCATATTATTCTAGTGGATTTTCTGAACTTACTATTAGATTAAGTGAAATGTTAATTGCTTCAATTAGCTTATTATTTATGCCTAAAACTGTGGAACTTAAACTTGATAAATTATTTAATAAAAATAAAACATTAAATAAAACTTATGACAATGTACTTGGAAGTGCAAATGTTGCAAAGCAGAAAATAGGGGCTGTATCTGATGTTTTTAATACTTTAGCAGATATAGAAATTGAAAATACTCCTGAAAATACTGAGGAAACCAAAAGTGTAATAAAAAAATTTATTTTAGATTATATAGAAAATAATTGTTTAGAATGTGAAGAAAAAGGACATTGTGTAGATGATAAAGAATTAGATATACTAGTTAACTATTTGGTAGAAAAATTAGATAATAATGAAAAGATTACTTCTTCAATGTTTAACATAAAATGTAATGTTTCAAATGAGATAATAGAAGATATAGTTGAGGTATATGATAGCATGAAACTAACTAGAATATTACAAAAAAAAGAAAAGCAAGTATCTCAAAAAATATCTAGTCAATATAAAGAGGTGTCAAAAATACTTTCTACGGTTGCGAAAAATTTAAAAGAAAATGCAATTGTAAAAGATAAATCTTTAGAAAAATTAAGAGACGAACTTAAGTTTTATGGCTATATTGTATATGAAGATAGTTATAAAAAAGAGAATGACTCTATTGAGTATATATTTGTTACGGATATTTTAACTAATATAGACGCTCAAAAAAAGGAGATAATAGATATTACTTCAAATATTTTAGAACAAACAATGTCTATAAAACTTATATTAAATAGTAGTAAAAAGGAAAAATCAAAAATAAAACTTGTATCAAAACCAGACTACGACATTCAAACTTCGATAGTGTCTGAAATTAAGTCCGGTGAAGAAATATCAGGTGATTCATATCTTTCTATGGAACTTTCGGATCTTAAGAATTTGTCTGTTATATCTGATGGAGCTGGATCTGGAGCGGAAGCGGCAAAATTATCTAATTCTATAGTTGCGATGTTTGAAAAATTACTTGCAGGAGGATTTGATGAAGAAAAATCTATAGAAATTATAAATAGTGTAATTAAATTAAAGTCTGATGATACTAATTTTTCAACTATAGATGCTTTAATATTTGATTTAAAAACTTCAGAAGCCCAATTTATAAAATTTGGGGCTGCACCAACGTATATTATAGAGGATGGAAAAGTTATAACAATTACATCTTCATCAATGCCAGTTGGTGTAATAAATGAAACTGATTATATTCCAATCTGTAAGAAATTAAAAAATAACAGTATAGTGATACAAATATCTGATGGAGTTGTAAAAGATGATATGGATATAAATAATAATTACTTTAATAATCATTTACTAAATATAGATGTAAATAAAAGTAGCAAAGTAATAGCTGATGAACTTAGAAAATTTATATTAAAAGAAAATAAAGGTTTACTCGATGATGATGTAACAATTATAGTATCAAAAATTGTGAATTAATAAATAGATATTTAGAAAAAACTTCTCTCTACAAATTGTAGAGGGAAGTTTTTTGACCTTAATTAACATGGCAGACAAATGATAAATTTTTTAATACAAATATCATTAATTATGTGCAATGTTAAAACTTTGGAAACTTTTAATAAGCTTAGTAGATATTCATTAAAATTGTATCCCGTTATATCTTGTTTATAACTCATAACTTTTTTTCCATCAAAACTTGTTATATAAAATGTATATCTTCTTGAAATATCATTGTATATGTTTTCAAGTAATTGACTTAAAGAATTCTCCCAAGCTTTTGGAAAATCAAAGAAAAAGTTTTCATTTGGTTCCTTTAAAAAAATTGTGTGTTGCTCGATAGAATTATCCATAAATGATAACTCGATAGGTGTTGCCGATAAACTTTCCATTGGAATTAAATAAGTAGTTGACATTTTTACCCCTCCTTACATAAATTATTAAATTTATATATTAAATTTTTATATGCTTAAATAATATATATTAGAGTAAATTAATAGTCAATAAAACAGCAAATTTTTGACAAATAATGACAAAAGTAGTGCAAATTCTACATATATTTTTTTTCACCAGAAATTATTAAATAGCCTAATGGTCGATTAAAGAAATTTGTATAAATTAGTATAGATTCATTATTATTTAGATAATCAATTAAAAATGAAATAAGGTTTGAATTATTTATTGTGATATTTTCAATACGTATAGAAAAATCTCTATGATTGTATGAAATTAAATTAAATTTTAGTTTTTCTATTTTCAGCTTAAAAATTTTACTTAATTTTATATTTAATACTTTTTCCCACAAGTTATTATCACGTTTGTTAGTAATATCTGGTAAAGAAAAAATATCAATTTCTTTAATATCTGAGCTAAGTTTTAGCATAAAATCTGGTAAATCATTTACATACCGCATGATTGAATCCCCCTTAATTATAATTATATATAAGTTAATATTATTTACTATAATATATTAATAAAGGTAATAATAATATGCAATATATTCTACATTTGTAGTCAAAAAACGACATTTTTATTACAGATATTTTGTTTAATGTATTTTAATTATGTTGATTTTTTTATTTGTATATATTATAATTTTAACTAAGGAGTTGATGAGAATTGGTAAGAAACAAATATGGAATATCTCTTATTGTTTTGATTATAACAATAATAGTTATTGTTATATTAGCAACAGTAGTTATTTTAAATTTAGTAGGAGATAATAATGTTATATCTAATGCTAAAAGGGCAACGGAAGAATAAAATAAAAAGACAGCTATTGAAAAAATGAATTTAAAATTAACAGCTATTCAAATGGATAGTTATGTAAAAATACAAAGATTACCGACATTGCAAGAGTTGGCTAACACTTTAGAAAAAGATATTGAAGAAAATGGCGAAATTGAATATGTACATATTCAATCAAAAAATAATGAATTATCAAGTTTGAGTGCTGATATAAATATAGGGAATAGTTCATCAATTTATACTAAATTAAAGGAGTTTCCTTATGAGTTTGAAATTAATGACTCTCTACAACTAGCTTCCATTGACGGGGTAAGTCTAACTGTTGATGCTGATAGTGAAGATGAAAATGTCACTTTAAGTAAAAAACAATACAGTTCCATTTTAGATAGGTTATCAGCTTTAGAAAATAATAATTCAAATAATAGTACAAGTGAAATTTACTCAAAAGAAGAGACTGTAATTGGAACTTGGATAAATGGAAAAAAGTTATATAGAAAAGCTGTTGATATACCTGAGGAAAAGGAAAGTGAATCAGGTGTAAAGTTTTATACAATAGATATCCCAAATGTTGAATATGTTACAGTAGATGTGTCTCATTCTTTTATCTATGTTAACACTCCAGAGTATATACCAATAGTAAATATTTGGGATAGTGGTAATACAGGTGGTTATACTATCTTGCCACATGCTGATAATTTTACATTTCAATGGTATAGAACTTATTGGAAAAAATTTCCAGCTACTATAGTTTTTGAATATACCAAAACAACAGATTAAATTGATGTATTATGAAGATATGATTTGGATGTAGTATTATTATAAAAGAGGATAATCAATGCAATTAATGAAAAATTGGAGGAAGAAAAAAGTATTTAGGATATTATATGTAAAGTAAAAAAAGGTACTATAATAAAAATTGAACTGCGTCCACAGAGTAGACATTAATAAAAAAATTTACACAAAATATGATAAAATACACTTCTGAAAGGAGGTGTATTTTTCTATGGCTTCAAAAGGTCAAAAGTTCATAGGATATACAGATGAAGAAAGATCTATAGTTAGAAAATGTAGAAAAACAGGAACAACATTTTCAATTCAAAAATATAAAATTTATTCGGGTATATTCACTATTTATTATACACTTTACACGTTTGGTACTTGACAAAAATAAAAAAAGGTTGTATAATAGTCAAAGAAAGTCAAAGTTAGGAAATGGAGATGAGAGTTTGAAATTATCTGATTTAATAGAAGAATATATAAAGGATATTATAAAATAGTGTGATGAAATAGAATTAAAAAGGAGTGATTTGGCTTCAAAGTTTAATTGTGTCCCTTCTCAGATTAATTATGTCATCTCAACTAGATTTGCTCCCGAAATGGGATTTTATGTAGAAAGTAGAAGAGGACGGTGGAGGATATATAAAAATTGTGAAAGTTGATCTTAGTAAATCTGAGTATATTGCTAATATTCTTGACAAGATTGGTAGTAAATTGTCGCAAAGTGTCATAGACATTTACTTAAAAGATTTCTTAAGTTATAATATATTAGATAAAAAATCAGCTAACTTAATTAAAATTGCAGTTTCTGATAAAAGCTTAGAAAAAATTGATAATTTTCAAAGAGATTATATTAGGGCAGATATATTTAAAAATTTAATAGTAAATTTAATAGAATAGGAGTGATTTTTATGAAATGTCAAAGTTGTGGAAAAAAGGAAGCAACTGTAAGATATAAAGAGAATATTAATGGTAAAAAACAGGAAATTTTTCTGTGTGAAAGTTGTGCAGATAAAATGGGATTTGTAAATTTTTCAGATTTGTTTTCGCCAATGTTTGTTTCTATTCCTGAGTTTTTCTCAAAACCCGAGCAAAAAAGATGTAAAAAATGTGGCTATACGTTAGAAAATTATTCTAAAACAGGTGTGTTTGGGTGTGAAGAATGCTACAATACCTTTGAGGATACATTAGATGAATTATTTTTGAAATTACATGGTAAAAATAGACATATAGCGATTGAAAAGAAAAATCCTAAAACTCAAGAGGAAAAAAATGCTGAAAAGGTTGAAGAATTAAAAGAAAAAATAAAATCTTTAATTGACCAGGAAAAATATGAAGAAGCAGCAATAATTAGAGATGAAATAAAAAAACTTCAGGGAAAGTAGGTGTAATAATTTATGTGGTTTAAAGAGGTTTCTAAGGATTCGGATGTAGTAATTAGTTCAAGAATTAGGTTTGCAAGAAACATACGTGGATATAATTTTCCTAGTATAATGAATGATAATGAGAAAAAAGAAATAATAAATTTGTTAGAAAAAAAGATTGATATTACCAAATATTCTTTATTAAGAATGAGTAATATAGATGATATAACTAAACTAAGTTTAATGGAACAACATATAATTTCTAAGGAATTTGTTCCAAATGATTTAGGAGCAATTATAACAAGTAAGGACAATTCGATAGTAGCAATGGTAAACGAAGAAGATCATTTAAGAATTCAATCTTTTGAACCGGGATTTAATATAGATAGATGTTATGAAAAATTAGAAGAGTTTACTGATTCATTAGAAAGAAAAATTGAATTTTGTAAAAATGAAAAATATGGATATATAACATCATGTCCTACAAATGTCGGAAGTGGGATGAGAGTATCTGTATTATTGCATTTACCGGCTTTAGCAAGAATTGGACTTTTAAATAAGTTATTAGATCAAGCTGCCAGTATTGGTGTATCTGTAAGGGGATTGTATGGCGAAAATACTAGTGGTGACGGTTATATGTATCAAATATCAAATCAAAAAACTTTAGGAATGAGTGATGAAAATATTATAGCAGGTCTAAAGGCTATCGTTACTTCTATAGTTGAGCAGGAAAGAAAAGCAAGGGAAGTATTAAAAGAAGGAAATTTACAATTTGAAGATGAAATTTATAGAGCATATGGTATTTTAAAGAATGCAAGAGTTATATCTGAAGAAGAAGCTTTAAAATTACTCTCAAAGGTAAGGCTTGGAGTATCCATTGATATGATTAAGGATACTAAATTAGAAAATATTCAAAAATTAATGGTTGATATATTAAGCAATACTTTAAGATTAAATCTGAAAAAAGATTTATCTAGGAAAGAGGAATTAATAGCTAGAGCTAAATATATAAGGGAGGAGTTGAAATAATATGTATGAATTCACAGAAAGAGCGGCTAAAGTATTAGAAATTTCAAAAGAATTTGCAATAAAACATAATTATTCTTTTATAGGGACAGAGCATATACTTTATGGATTAATTTCAGAAGGCGAAGGACTTGCTTGTAAAATTTTAGCAAATCAAGGCCTTATACCTGAGTATGTGCAAGAAGAAATAGAAAAAATTGATGGTGTTATGAATACACTAGATGGAAATCCAGAATTTACCCCAAGAGCTAAGAGAATTATAGAAAACAGTTCAAGAGAAGCTAAAAGAATGGGACAAAATTATGTAGGAACAGAGCATATTTTGTTATCTCTTATGAGAGAAATAGATAGTGTGGCAGTTAGAATTTTAATCGATGCAAATATTGACCCACAAAAAATATTTGCTGATCTTTTAAGATTACTTAGCGAAGATTCTCCTATTTCAATGTATTCAGAAGGGAGTGAACAGGTTAAATCTGGTGCAAATAATACACCAACATTAAACCAATATGGAAAAGATTTAACTTTGCTTGCTAAGGAAGGAAAAATAGATCCTGTTATTGGAAGAAATTCAGAAATTCAAAGAATAATTGAAATATTAAGTAGAAGAACTAAAAATAATCCTGTATTGATTGGAGAACCCGGTGTTGGAAAAACAGCCGTAGTTGAAGGATTATCTCAAATGATTATTGAACACAAAGTACCTGAAATATTAAGTAACAAAAGAGTTGTTTCACTTGATATGTCATCAATGATTGCGGGAGCTAAATATAGAGGGGATTTTGAGGAGAGACTAAAAAAATCTCTTCAAGAAATCAAAAAAGCAGGTAATGTTATATTGTTCATAGATGAAATGCATACAATAATTGGAGCCGGGGCAGCAGAAGGCGCAATGGATGCTGCAAATATATTAAAGCCTTTATTGTCTAGAGGTGAAGTTCAAATAATAGGGGCTACTACTTTAAATGAATATAGAAAATATATAGAAAAAGATAGTGCACTTGAAAGAAGATTTCAAAGTGTGTTAATTGATGAGCCAAATACAGAAGATACAATAAAAATTTTAAATGGATTAAAAGATAAATATGAAGCACATCATAAAGTTAAAATAACTAATGAAGCTATAACTGAAGCAGTCACATTATCTCAAAGGTATATAAACGATAGATTTTTACCAGATAAAGCTATTGATTTAATAGATGAAGCTTGTTCTAAAATAAAGTTAAAAAATGTAACTATGCCAAAGAGCATAAAGGACTTAGAAAAAAGAAAAGAGAAAATTTCAAAAGAAAAGGAAGAAGCAATAATTTCACAATCTTTTGAAAAAGCTGCAAAGCTAAGAGATGAAGAAAAAAATCTAAAAGATGAATTAGAAAAACAAAAACAAGATTGGGAGAAAAAAGAAAAATCAAAAGTAGTAAGTGTTACTAAAAATGATATATGTGATGTTATATCAAGCTGGACAAAAATACCAGTGTCTAAACTTACTGAAAGTGAAAGTAAAAGATTAAAAGAATTGGATACTATTTTAAAAAAGAGAGTTATTGGCCAAGATGAAGCAGTTGAATCATTAGCAAGAGCCATAAAAAGAGCAAGAGTTGGCTTGAAAGATGAAAAAAGACCAATAGGTTCTTTCATGTTATTAGGACCTACTGGTGTTGGAAAAACAGAACTTACAAAAGCACTTGCTGAGAATTTGTTTGGTGATGAAAATGCAATGATAAGACTAGATATGTCTGAATATATGGAACCACATAGTATTTCAAAATTAATTGGTTCACCTCCGGGGTATGTAGGTTATGATGATGGAGGACAATTAACAGAACAGATAAGACGTAAACCGTATAGTATAGTATTGTTTGATGAAATAGAAAAGGCACATCCTGATGTATTTAATATGTTATTGCAAATTTTAGAAGATGGTAGGCTTACTGACTCAAATGGAAGAACTGTAAGTTTTAAAAATTCAGTAATTATAATGACTTCTAATGCAGGTGCAAGAAATATAGTAGAACATAAAAAATTAGGATTTGTAACTAAAGAAAAAGCAGAAGAGGACTATGAACAAACAAAATCTGAGGTTATGAATGAATTAAAAAAAGTGTTTAGACCAGAATTTTTAAATAGGCTAGATGAAATAATTGTATTTAAAAAATTAGATACAGAGAGCATAAAAAAGATAACTAGATTAATGCTTAAAGAATTTGAAAATAGAATAAAAGATAGAAAAATGAAAATAAGTATATCAGAAGACGTAATAGATTATATTTCAAAAGTAGGCTTTGATGATACTTATGGTGCAAGACCTTTAAGACGTGCTATACAGAGTAATATTGAAGATAAATTTGCAGAGGCAATATTGGATAAAAAAATAAAAGATGGAGATAATGTAAATATTGATTTAGTCGATAGCAAGATTGTAATTAATAAGAAATAGTAAAAAAGGAATCGATAAAAAAATTGATGTAAATCATTATTATTAGAAATCAAATTTTCGATTTCTTTTAATATAAATTTAAGTAATATTACTTAAATTTAGTTGAAGTTTTTTTACTGATTTAATACCTGGAATTTTTAAATTAATAAATGTAAATAATTATAATATTTTATTTTATTACTTGAATATATTGTTTTGTTGT
The DNA here is from genome assembly GCA_934130325.1 of uncultured Clostridia bacterium. Taxonomy (GTDB): domain Bacteria; phylum Bacillota; class Clostridia; order TANB77; family CAG-465; genus CAG-465. Next base: position 4,310 of record CAKOYA010000003.1, on the reverse strand, counting down.
GGTATATATATAAGTAAGAAAGGGGTAATAGATATGGAATTTATGAAAAAAGTAACAGAAATATCTAAGATAGTTGGAAAAACAGCTACAGATACATATAATACAGTTGCAGATAAATCTGGTAAGTTGATTAATGATGCAAAGTTAAAAATATCAATATCTGAAATTGAATCAGATATTCAAAAAACTTATGAGGATATGGGGAAAACTGTATATGAATTATACAAGTCTGGCGATGATGTAGGAAAAGGTTTCACAAAAGAATGTAAAAAGATTGATAAAATGAAAAAGGATATAGAAGAAAAAAATAAAACAATTTTATATAATAAAGGACTTAGAAGTTGTGAAGAATGTGGAGAAATAATTTCTACTGAGGCGGCATTTTGTGCAAATTGTGGTAAAAAGCAAAAACCAGTTAAGATAAAAGAAGAAAAGAAGGTTGAAAAAGAAGAAGAAACTGTTAAATTAGTTGAAAAAGTATGTCCACAGTGTGGCCTTGTATGTGCACCAGGTTCAAAATTTTGTACAAAGTGTGGATATAATATAGAAAAATAGTTATTAAAATTTGAGAGTTAAAAGACTCTCAAATTTTATGTATAAGTAAAGAGGACTTTATATGGAAATAAAACCTTTAGATAAAAGAGGAAAAAATGGAATTGAATATAGTTATTCTAAGATGATAAAAGTATTAAAAAATGAAATAGAGTATTATATATTTGCAATGAAGATTAAAAAAATTGAAAAACCTTTGGTTGTAAAAAGAAAAGAGAGACAAAAAATAATACTAGATTCAGGATACACATATATTCAAATACTTCCTATAGGAGAAAACTATAGCTTAACAATGACATATGATAAATTAGGGAATGTTATAGAATTTTATTTTGATGTTACATATAGTAATTTTTTAGATGATAGAAATATGCCTTTTTATGAGGATTTATATCTTGATGTAGTAATTACTATGGATAAAGAAATATTTTTATTAGATAAAGACGAATTAGATAGAGCATTAAAAATTGGTGATATAACTAAAGATATGTATGAGTTTGCTATAAAACAGTCAAAACTTATCAGTTTAAATGCGTTAGAAAATTTTGAAACTTTAAAACCAATTTCACAAAAAATGTATAACACCTTTTTTAATAAAAAAGTTTTGAGTAAGGATTATAAGAATACGTATAGAGTTAATATAAGACCAGGTATAAAAGTAGCTATCGTACTAAAAAAAGATCAGAAAACGGGTATCTTAACAGAAGGAATAGTTGAAAAAATATTAACAAATAGTTCAATTCATCATAGAGGGATAAAAGTAAGGCTTACAGATGGTAAAGTGGGAAGAGTTCAAAAAATACTATAATATTAATAAACAAATATAAAAGGGCATTAGGCTCTTTTTTTGTAATTATACGAAAAATTCAAATTATATGTTTAAATTTTATAAAATGGTTTAAATATAAAAAAAATTGTGATATAATACATCGAGAATATTATGAGGTGTATAAAATGAAGTTAATTGAAAAAATATTTGGTTCATATAGTAAAAGAGAAATAAAAAAGATAATACCTATTGTTGATAAAATAGAAGAAATTGAAAAGGGATTAAAAGATTTATCAGACGAAAAGTTAAGAGCTAAAACTGATGAATTTAAACAAAGATTAAATAATGGTGAAACTTTGGATGATATATTACCAGAAGCATATGCAGTGGTGGCCGAAGCTTCAAGTAGAGTATTAAATATGAGACATTTTAGAGTTCAGTTAATAGGTGGAATAATTCTTCATCAAGGAAGAATAGCAGAAATGAAGACTGGTGAAGGTAAAACATTAGTTGCTACATTACCTGTGTACTTAAATGCCTTAACTGGAAAAGGTGTACATGTTATAACTGTAAATGATTATTTGGCAAAAAGAGATAGTATCTGGATGGGAAAACTATATAAATTTTTAGGGTTAAGTGTTGGTTTAGTTGTGTCTGGAATGCTACCAATGCAAAAAAAAGAAGCATATTCTGCCGATATTACTTATGGTACAAATAATGAATTTGGATTTGACTATTTAAGAGATAATATGGCAATGAATAAGGAATCAATGGTACAAAGAGAATTGAACTATGCAATAGTAGATGAAATAGATTCTATTTTAATAGATGAAGCAAGAACGCCATTAATAATATCTGGAATGGTAGATAAAAAGAATGATTTGTATGAAAAGGCTAATAGTTTTGCTAAAGGCTTAAAAGCTAAAATTATAGTAGAAAATAATGATAAAGAATTTGATGAAACACAGGAAGAATTTGACTATATAGTAGATTTAAAAGCACATACTGCTGCATTAACAGAAAATGGAACTAAAAAAGCAGAAAAATTCTTTGGAATTGAATCTTTGTCAGATGTAGATAATTTGAATATATCACATCATATAAATCAAGCTATTCGTGCTTATGGATTAATGAAAAAAGATAAAGATTATATAGTAAAAGATGGACAAGTAGTTATAGTAGATGAGTTTACTGGACGTATTATGCAGGGAAGAAGATATAGTGACGGGCTACACCAAGCAATTGAAGCAAAAGAAAATGTGAAGGTAGCTTCAGAAAGTCAGACTTTGGCAACAATTACTTTCCAAAATTTCTTTAGATTATATAATAAATTATCTGGTATGACTGGTACAGCTAAAACAGAGGAAGATGAATTTAAAGGAATATATAAATTAGATGTAGTAGAAATTCCTACAAATAAAGTTGTTCAAAGAATAGATTTAGATGATGTTGTATATCAAACTCAAAGAGCAAAATATAATGCGATTGTTGAAGATGTAAAAGAATCATATGAAAAAGGGCAACCAGTGCTTGTAGGTACAGTTTCTATTGATAAGTCAGAGATTATTAGTAAATTATTGACTAAAGAAAGAATACCACATAAAGTTTTAAATGCTAAATTTCATGAAAAGGAAGCAGAAATCATAGCTCAAGCAGGAAAGTATAAGTCTGTAACTATAGCAACTAATATGGCTGGACGTGGTACAGATATTATGCTTGGTGGAAATCTAGAGTATTTGGTAAAAGAAGAATTAGGAAAAAGAGGATTTACTCAAGATGTTATAGAAATGGCTATAACTCCTATTAATTATGACAACGAAGATGTTATAAAAGCTAAGAAAGAAATGAAAGAAATTGAGGCAAAATTAAGACCTGAACTTGAGGAGAATAAAGAAAAAGTAATACAAGCTGGAGGACTAAAAATAATTGGTAGTGAAAGACATGAATCACGTCGTATTGATAATCAGTTAAGAGGTCGTTCTGGTAGACAAGGCGATGTCGGGGTTACAAAATTCTATATATCGTTAGAAGATGATTTAATGAAATTGTTTGGTTCTGATAGGATGACTGGAATAATAGAAAGATTGGGGTTACCAGAAGATACTCCTATAGAACAAAGAATGCTTACAAGTGTGATCGAAGGAGCTCAAGCTAAGGTTGAAGGAAGAAACTTTAGTATAAGAAAGAATGTATTAGAATATGACGATGTAATGAATAAACAAAGAGAAATCATATATTCTCAAAGAAGAGATGTATTAAATGCACCAGATATTTCTGAAATAGTATTAAAACTTGCATATGGAAAGATTCAAAAAATTACTAATCAATATTTCGGTAATGTTGACAATATAGATGAAGTAGATTTTGAAAGTTTAGATGCTGTACTTACTAATTTATTTGCCAAGGAAGGTATATTGTCAAAAGAAGATATATCTATAATGGAAAATGAAGAGATAGTTAAACTTTTAGAAGAAAAAGTATCAAAGATATATGAACAAAGACATAAAGAGGCAAGTGATAGAGGAACAGAGGAAGTATTGAATCAGATTGAAAGACATTTAATTTTAAACGTTATAAATGAAAAGTGGATGGATCATATAGATGCTATAGCTCAATTGAAGGATGGAATAGGACTTAGGGTATATGGACAAACAAATCCGCTTGAAGCATATAAAATAGAAAGTTTTGAAATGTTTGAAAGTTTAGTCAATTCTATTCAAGAAGATACTACAAAAGCAGTATTTTCAATACGTGCAAAGTCTGAGCAAGAAAGTCAGAATGTAATAAAAGAAAATACTGTAAATATTACTAATGTTAGTACTAATGATGGTGGTGAAACTCAAACTAAAAGAAAACCTGTAAGGGTAGAAAAGAAAATAGGTAGAAATGAACCTTGCCCATGTGGAAGTGGCAAAAAGTACAAAAACTGTTGTGGTAAATAACCTCGCAAACCCTTATAAAATAAGGAATTGTTAAAAATAGAAAAAAT
>CAKOYA010000002.1 GCA_934130325.1 uncultured Clostridia bacterium | reverse complement strand
AAAATTATATGCATTTTTTTATTATTTTTATTGATTTTGATAAAAAAATATGTTATAATTTAATTGTAACTAATACATTAAAAACAAACAATTGGAGGTTTTAATTATGTACATAAATAAGTTCTTTGCATTCTCATTTGGTGGAAAAAATGACTTCGGTAAGGAAATGAAGTTGAATGAAGATTTTATCATTGATTTCTCATCCAAGCCATGTGGAGTTGGCTTTGCAATACGAGGAGGACAAGAGGCAGATTTCAGTAACAAACCTGATTCTATATTGTCAAGCATAACAGTATCAGCCGACATTGATCTTACGATTGAATTTAAGACTGAACAGTCTAACGGTGCACCAGAAGTGTCAGAAAAGTTGTTTTTAACAAAGGGTGAAAACAACACAAAGACATTGATTCCGAAAGTTTTGTCGTCAGATCTTAAAGAAATTGTATTTTTCTTTGAAAGAAAAGAAAGAGACGATGACGTGCAAATAAAATTTAATAAAGTTATAACATATACCAAAATCTGATTTTAAACAGCTAGTTTAATCGCAAAATGAGGAGGATAAAATTATGATCAAAACAACAAAAATCGCAGAACATGCAACAATAGTAACTCACGGTGGTACATTTCATGCTGATGATGTACTCGCAACAACAATTTTGTCTAAGGTTTTGGGAGACATTACTGTATTGCGTACTTTCAAAGTACCTGAAACACTTGATGAGAAAGTTATTGTGTATGACATTGGCTTTGGAGAGTTTGATCATCACCAGAAAGGTGGAAATGGTACTCGTGAAAATGGTGTACCTTATGCAGCAGTCGGTTTGATCTGGAAAAAGTTTGGACCTGCTCTTGTAGCAGATACATGCAATCCTGAATTGGTTTGGAATATTATTGACAGAGATTTAATTCAGGGGGTGGATGCTACAGATAACGGCACAATGCCTACTGCTGATTATCCAGCACAGGTAATGCAATTTTCTCAGATGATTTCTTGCTTTAATCCTCAATGGGATAATAGCGAAGATTCTGATGATGCTTTCCTTAAGGCAGTAGCATTTGCAAAAATTGTTTTTGACAATACTTTTGCATTTGCTGTCTCTAAAGCGAAAGCAAAGAACATTGTTGATGAGGCAATTGAAAAAGCCGAAGGACATATTATGATGCTTGACCAGTTTGTACCTTGGCAAGAGTTTATCTTTGCTTCAAACAATAACAAAGCCACAGATATACAGTTCGTTGTATTTCCTTCCAATAGAGGTGGATATAACTGGCAATGTGTTCCAGATACTCTTGGAGGATTTGGACAAAGGAAAGCTGTTCCTACCGAATGGAAAGGACTTAGTGGAACTGAACTTCAGGCTGTAACTGGTATCAAAACAGCAAGTTTTTGTCATCCAGCTGGATTTATTGGTGGTGCAGGCACATTTGAAGATGCTCTTGCACTTGCAAAGAGTGCAGTTGAAGGTTAAAGTAGACGGAGGTTAAATAACTGTGAGCAAAAAGATAGGATTTCTACAATTGTAGTTCCTGTCTTTTTGCTTTTTAACATACATTGTTAATTGAACCTTGACAATTAAACATATTATAAGTTAATATGTATTTATCTAAAAAAATATTTTTTGTCAATTCAATTATTAAAATTTTTAAAAATTATCATAAAAAGTTTAAAGTTTACACAAACTATCCGATATACTCGTTAAAATAATGGTTTAGAAATTCTAAAAAGCGGAACAAACGAAAATATTCGCTCAAAAAAAATTTGATAAAATTATATAAATATGATATAATTAACTATATATTTTGTACATTAGGAGGTAATACTACTATGATTGAGACAACCAAGTTTCCAGAAAATTTGATTTCTGGAATCGGCGAAACACGGTATCCATTTGGACCCAAGGTAGAAAAACGTACACTTGAAGGTATTGATGAAATACAATATCTGTATGTATCTCCTTGGACTTCCATCAAGATGCACGGACATGACAATCAGTGGGAAGTGTGGGTGCATCTTACCCACAGAACGGCACATGTATGCCTTAAAGGCGAAGAACACGAACTTGTAAACAACGGTGGTGCAATGATGAGCCTTATGGCAATTAAAGGTCATATTGATTATTCGTATGATGACCTTGCAGGACTTTTGCGCGATTGGGGTTTTTCTGTAACACACGGCTCTCTGGTGGTCAATGACTAACCGATCCTAATAACAGGAGACCGAAATTTCGGACTATATCTGTCACAGTAGCAATGCTGTGACAGATAACTTTATATTTAATATTCAAATTCTTTTTGTTTTTCCTTATCAAATTTGTTTATATCAAGTTGTTTCTCAATCTCAAGGTTCATATATGTTTCTTTTTCAAAATCTCTTATTAAATCTTCTTCAGAGAGTGCAGAAAATTTATAACAAACCCAAGTAATAAACTTTTGAACTGTAATTTTAAATCTATCAATAACTTTCTTTAAAATATCTTTGACTCTCTTTGTAACCTATTTTATCAAAGAATTTTTGGGCAGAAGTAAATACCATTGCACACATTATATTGCTATTACTTCTTATTTGACCTTTCAAGTCGTACTTTTCTTTTATTCTATCAAACTCTCTTATATAACTTAACTCATTTTCCATTACCTCTTTATTTTCAAGTAGTGAAAAACGTTGAAATACTTTTTAAAAATTTTTCACTCGTTTTTTGAGAATTTTACAAAACCACATAGAAAAATGACATTAACTAAACTACCTAGTTAACGCCATTTACGGACTTTTTAAGTTCTATGCAATTCTATAAAAATTGCAAAAAATGGTCGAGGTGAGGAGAATTTGTAGTTCAAACTTGTTTATTTTCTAGTATTTTCAGCTTTTTTGAATGTAGTTTGAATGCAGTTAGTGATTATTAAACAAAACTAAACTACCAATAATTATTCCTAAAGTAGCTAATATTCCTAATACCTTCCATAAAAAATTTGACATTATATTAACAAAGACTTGTTTCCAAAATCCATCTTTAGACTTTTCTTTTACTTCTAACTTAATGTCTGCATTCTCTATAAAATTTTAATTTTTGATTTTGTTATTATCTCCAATCTTAGTTCCCATTATTTTTTTCTCCTAATTTTTGAAAAAGATTATCTTTTAATTTATTGCCATCTCCTATTGTAACTGAATTGTCTTCATATATGATAATGTTTAATTTGTTATTTATTTCTTTTAATTTTCTACCATTAGTGTCAATATCTAAATTATCTAAGCATCCAAAGTTTTTATCTAATTCTATAAAAGTTTTTAATAACTTTGTTTTTATAACACTTAATATTCCTAGAAACATCTCTTTAGGAAATTTCATAGAAATACTTATACATTGTATAGATGAATTTTTATATACATTACCAGCAAGTTCAGTTAAATCTAGTCCTATTTCCCCATTATCTCCAAAGGCAAATCGTTCAATAGTTGCTATATCTTGATCAAAATAGTTTACTTTTATATAGTCTAATATTTCTTTATCAAAGACAGATAGCGGTAATGGTTGATTTTTAACTTGTAAATGTCCATTTATACCAGAATAAACAATATGCCCCATTTTGCCCTCTCTATATTTAGGTATTTTTGAATCATTAGAGTATCCATTAAGCTCATTTGTTGCCCAATCTATTAAATCTCTGTATTTCCTATATCTGATGCGATAATTAATAATCTATTGAAAGCTACTTCTAATGATATTTCTTTATTTGCTAGTTCTTTTATAATTTTACTCTTTGCCATAATAAAACCTCTATTCTTTGAATCCAAACTTCTTCATTCTTTCTTCTTCTCTAGTAGATAATTCTTTTAGCCATTCAGCTAAGCAATTACTATCATTATTTCTTAAAAATTCAAAATACTTTACCCTATCCTCTTTTGCTATAACAACAGGCGGCAAATTATTTTTTAGTAGCTCATAATTTATAAGTAATCTGCCTGTTCTACCATTTCCATCTTCAAAAGGGTGTATCCTTTCAAATTCAATATGATATCTAGCAATTTTAGTAAATACATCTTGCTCATCATGATTATAATTGTATATATAATACATCATTAAGTTTGGCACTTTTTCAGGCTCTGATGGGATATGTTCACTACCTTGAATAAATACCTGTACAGCTCTATAACCTTCAGTATCTTTAATATCTCTGTTTATAGTTTCATTTAATTTCTTTATAAATCTTTCATCAAATTCTTCATTATTTTGTAAATTTTTAAAAACTAATTCTAATGCTTTTTTATGATTGATAGCCTCATATATTTCCCTTGGCTCTTTTCCTTCAATTTTAAAGCTATTGTCATTATAAAGAATAGCATAAGTTTCAGCATAAGTAAGTGTACTTCCTTCAATAGCATTTGAATGATAAGTACTTCTTGTAATTAAATCTTCTAAATAATCTTTGTTATTTAAAACAAATTCTAAAATAGTCATAATTTTTCCTCTTTTCTATAATCTTTTCATTATATCAATATATTCACTAGCAGTTAGTACTGTTTTTGGCAAATGTAATTGTGTATAATAAGAATCCTTATTTTTCTGATATATAGCATCTATAATTTTGCAATTTTCATCTTTATCAATAGTCATTGCTAATCCTAGCACATTGTATTCCTTTGATAATTTGGCTGTGTATAAAGCAATTCTCTCTGTTGCATTAATTGGTAATTCTTCGTCATCAAAAGAATCCATTTCCACTATTATTATTCCCTTTTCTATATCTTTAACCTTCATCATAATTTGTGGATTTGGAAATTTGCTATTTTCTAAGTCATTAAATAAATTGTCAATTTCTTCAATAGAAATAATCGCATTTGATTTAGACTCTCCATAAGTTGTTTTTCCAACACCTGAGCAAAGTTCATTTACTGCAATAATGATAGAATTTTCATTTTTATATTCTTTTTTTAAGTTTTTAATTTTTTTCTTAGAGAAATCATATTTCTTTTTAATTAAAGAAATATCTAATGATTCTCTATCAGTTTCATCAACAAAAACATCTGGTGTCCTACCTAATAAATAATCAGTTGACACATTAAAAATTGTTGATAATTTTTTTATTGCTTCAATATTTGGTTCTCTCATATCTAATTCATATTTTGATATTGCTGCAGGTTCTACTCCTAATTTAGTAGCAATATACTTTTGCGTAAAGCCATTTTTTTCTCTTAAATACTTTATTCTTTCTCCGTTTGTCATAGTTTTTGCTCCTTCTTAATTTATGTATAAATTTTATCATATCCATTTTGGAAAGTCAATGATTACTGAAAATTAAATATTTTTTACATAAAAGTTATAGAAAGTTTAAAAAATTTTGAAAAAGGTATTAACATTATATCCATTTTGGATTATTATATAAATATCCAAAAATGGATTGATAAAATTTCAGAGGAGGACAAAATTATGAATGAGAGTTTTAGTAAAGGACTTAAGAAAGAATTAGTAAAACAAGCTATGAAAGAAGTAATAGAAGCAATAGAATTTATGAAAAAATATCAAACAGAAACAGATAAAATTGAAGCTAAAACAGCCGAAAAAAGTTATCCAAAGAAATGTTATGATACAATTTCAGCTTTTGCAAATAAATCAGGTGGAATTATAATTTTTGGAATAAATGAGAATAATAAATTTATAGAACAAGATATATATGATGTGAATGATTTACAAAAACAAATGACATCATTATGTGTAGAATCTATGGAGCCCAAAATTAGACCAGAATTTTTACCTATTACTTACAATAATAAGAATTTGCTTGCAGTCAAAATAAATGAAATTCCACAAAAACAAAAACCTTGTTACTATAAAGGTTCTGGTATGTTGAAAGGCTCATATATTAGAGTAGGAGATTCTGATGAGCATATGACAGATAATGAAATATATAGTTTGCAAAGTTATAAAGAAGGAATACAAGAAGATTTAAGAATTGTAAAAAGAGCTGAATTTGAAGATTTAAATAAAGAAAAAATTGATGCATATTTAATAAAAATTAGAGAAGAAAAGCCTAATTTTTCTAAATTTACTGATGAAAAAATATTAAAATTAAGTGGTATTATAGATGATGATGGTACAGGAAAGATAAGAACAACTCTTGCCGGAATGTTTGTGTTTGGGGATTTTCCACAAGGATTTTTCCCACAACTATTTATTGCGGCAGTAGTTGTTCCAGGTAGAAAACTTTGAGATGTTGGAGAAATGGGACAAAGATTCGACGATAACAAAAGAATTGAAGGTACTATTGAAGAAATGCTTGAGGGAGCGCTTGCTTTTGTTAGAAGAAATATACCAGTAAGAGTGATAATTGATGATAATGGAAAAAGAGAAGATGTTCCAATTTATCCAATGAAAGCATTAAGGGAAGCCATTGCAAATGCACTCATTCACAGGGATTATAGTTCAAATTCAGATGGCTCATATATTTATTTAAGAATATTTGACGATAGAATAGAAGTTTTAAATCCTGGTGAATTGTATGGGAATAATAAATTGGAAAATTTAGGAACCGATCTTAAAATGGAAGTAAGAAATAATGCTATTATTAGATTATTGGAAGAAACAACAGATATTGTAGAAAATAGGCATACAGGTATTGCAACAATGAGGAAAGAAATGAAAAAAGCTAATTTACCTGAGCCAGAGTTTGAAATTTTGAGAGAAACATTTAAGGTTACTTTTAGAAAAGAAAAAGTAGAAGAAAGTGAACAGAAAAGTGGACAGAAAATTATATTAAATGAAACTCAAATAAAGATATTAGAAATTATAAAAAATAATCCTAGCGTTACACAAAATGATATATCTTTTGAATTAAATTTAGGAAGGACGACTATAACAAAAAATATTAAAATATTTAAAGACAATAATATAATTGAAAGAATAGGTTCTGATAGAAAGGGTTATTGGAAAATAATTCAGTAATACGTTTTTTAATTCTGTCACCAATGGTGGCAGAATTAGATATGTAATCTTAGTTGAAATTTAATTTTCAGCTAAGTTTTTTTATTAAATTTATAAAAAATACTTGATATTTTAATATTACAAGCGTAATATATAATCAAATATTACTTCTGTAATATTTGATTAGGAGGAAATAATAAAAGAAAATATACAAATATCAGAATCAGAATTAGAAGTTATGAAATTATTATGGAAAAATAAGAAAATGACATCTCCAAAAATAGTAGAAGAATTATTAAAAACATCAGAGTGGAAAGATAAAACTATATTAACATTAATAAATCGTTTAGTAAAAAAAGGTGCAGTTAATGCTGAAAAAGAAAGTGGAAAAGCTTTTTTTAACATTAATGAAGATGAATATAAACAAGAACAAAGTAATAGCTTAATAAACAAATTATTTAATGGTTCTATTAGTTTAATGATGTCTAATTTTGTTAAATCAAATAAATTTAGTAAAAGAAAACTGCAATGATAATAATTTTGAAATTATAGAAATTCATAAATTGGATGATGAACAACAAAAATCAAGAAAAAGCAATAAATGCTATATACATTACTTGATGGGTGCAATATCTGCTGATGGAAAAGTATATCCTTGTAATTATCATCCAAAACCAAATGGTTATTTTTATGATTCTTGTGTAACAAAAAAATTTGGAGATATTTGGGAAAATTTAATGCAATATGATATTGATAGTCAAATTCCTATGATTTGTCCAAAAGTGTGTGATCCTTTTAAAAATAGAGCAAATAAATTATTAGAAGTTGCATACGACATATATAAATCAAAAGGTATTGATTATTTAAGAAAATGCGTTCAAGATATAGAAAAAATGTAAGGAGAGTTAATAATTATGAGAGCACCATTTCAAGTTTTAGTTATCCCATATAAAATAATAAATGATGAAATTTTATATGGAATTTTTTTAAGATCCGACATGAAGGTTTGGCAGGCAATATCTGGAGGTGGAGAAGATGAGGAAACACCTATGGATGCAGCAAAAAGAGAAGCAAACGAAGAGGCTGGTATTGAGTATAATGCTCAATATATGAAGTTGGATTGTACTTGTACTATACCAGTAGAATTTGTTACAGGAAAATTTTCTTGGGGAAATGATGTATACGTTTTAAAAGAATATACTTTTGGAGTAGATGTAACAGATGCAAATATATTATTATCAGATGAACATGATGAAGTAAAATGGCTAACTTATGATGAAGCTAAAAAAGTTTTAGAATGGGATAGCAATACAAGTGCACTATGGGAGTTAAATAAACGATTATTAAGAAAAATAGGAAAGGATATTTAGTAATTTATATGAAAAGAAAAGTATATATAGCCTAGCCGCCAAATTTTAATTATACATTTGAAGATTATTTTAGTGTAATAAAATCAATGTTTAGGCTACAACTTTCAAAGAAAACTAATTATACTGATGAAAGGTTTTTGTTTGAAAAAGAAATAAAAGAATATTTTAAAGTGAAGTATGCAATATCTATAACTAATTGTGCTTCAGGTATAGATTTAATTTGAAAATAGTTTTTGTGGTATTTGATAATATTTATGTGTTAGTACCTCATTTATTTTATAGTATTCTATATCGTTCGTAATATCACTCCTTTCAGGTCTATCAAGACTATATAGAAGTAAAAGAACACTTTATATAAATTCTAGAAATTTTTTACCAATTTTAAGAAGATTTTTCAAAACTGCACAAAAAAATAGTATCAATCAAATAGCTTGATTAATACTATTTCACGTTATATTTAGTTCTATGCAATTCTATAAAAATTGCAAAAAAATGGTCGGAGTGACAGGGCTCGCACCTGCGACCTCATGGTCCCAAACCACGCGCTCTACTAACTGAGCTACACCCCGAAATACAATGATAATTATATCACTTATTTTTTAAAAAATCAATACCTGTAATAATATTTTATATTTTTTTATCAAATAATCTGAATTTATTGTAATAAAGCATATATATTTTTTAACTCGCTCATAATATTAGTGTTGTTTTATACACACATTAATTGTTTATTTTTTCTTTGTTTTAGTATATATTATATGTGACGAGGTGAATTCTATGACAAACAATAAAGTGATAAATCAAAAAGCTTTTGGTAACAAAGTAAAAACTGCAAGAGAGAAAATGAATTTAACACAATTTGAACTTGCAGAAAAAATTGGCGTATCCCAAAACTTTTTAGGAGATATAGAAAGAGGAATCAAACTTCCAAGTTTAAATAAATTAATCATACTTTCAAATACATTAAAAGTAAGCCTAGATTCAATGTTTTCAGACTCTCTTGATAATATTGTATATGAACCTGAAGAAATATATTATACAGATAGACAACTAGCAATAATTAAAAATATGATTAATACTATAAATGATAACTTCTAACATTATTTAAAAAGGGACCTAAAATGAACTCACTTTTTGGTGTATAGTTCATTTTAAGTCCTGTTTTTATATATTAAAAAATTTTTTAGCATTTTTATATACAGCATTTTCTAAAACTTCAGTCTCAACTTCTTTATATTCAGAAAGTTTTTTGCATATTATGGGTAAACGTGATGAGTCGTTTCTTGTTCCTCTGTATGGCTCTGGTGATAAGTATGGGCAATCAGTTTCTACTACTATTTGACTTAATGGTATTTTTTCGATATACCTTTTAAACGATGCATTTCTTTTATACGTAACATTTCCACCAAAAGCAACATAATATCCATTCTCCAAAACTAATCTAACTAAATCATCACTAGGTTGAAAACAGTGAAACAAAGTACCATATTCTGCTCTTTTTTCTCTTAATGTATTATATGTATCCAAGGAAGCATCTCTTGAATGTATTAAAATTGGTAATTTTAAAGTATTAGCTAATTCTATTTGCTGAATAAATAAATTTCTTTGTTTTTCTTTATTATCCTTCACAAATGCAAAATCAAATCCTATCTCTCCTATTCCAACTATTTTACTATTTTTATACTTTTGATATATATCATATACATCTTGAGCCGTATTAGTATCTACATCATGTGGATGAACACCTATTGCAGCATAAAAATTATCATATTTTAAAGCTAAATTGATAGATCCAATAGAAGAGTCTTTGTTATATCCAACATTTACAATAGTATCTACACCAGCCTTTTTACAGTTGTCTAACACACTCTCTAATTCATCATTGTATAATTCATCATTATAATGGGCGTGCGTATCAAAATACTTCATTATTTAATTTCCCCCTTTAATGTTTGCTTGCTTAATTTTAGTTGGAAGTGTAATAATCACTTCTGTCCCCTTATTTACCTCGCTTTTTATATTAATAGTACCATTATTACCATCTATTATTTCCTTTACTATAGAAAGCCCTAAACCTGTTCCTCCCATTTTTCTTGATCTTGCTTTATCAACCCTATAAAATCTTTCAAATATCCTATTAAGATCGGATGACGGTATACCAATTCCATTATCAATTACTTTTATATATGCATTATTATTAACTGTACCAACATACACCACAATGTTACCATTTTCAGGAGTATACTTTATACTATTACTCACAACATTCATTATTACCTGTTCAATAGCATCCCTATCTGCGTAAACGTTAGGTGGTTGTGCAGTAATAATACATTCTAATTTATGATTTTTTTCTTGAGCAGAGTATTTCATTTTCTCACAAACTCCTTGTGCTAGTTCTACTACCGAAAACATCATTTTTTTCCAACTTACTTTTTTATAATCAAATCTAGACAATTGCAATAAATCTGCTACCAATCTATCCATTCTATTAGCTTCTTGATTTATTACTTTGGAAAATCTACTAATTTCCTGATAAGTAAGATCTCCATTCATCATTGTTTCAGAGTAGCCTTTTATTGAAGTAAGCGGAGTTTTTAATTCATGTGAAACATTAGCAACAAATTCTTTTCTTAAATTATCTAACTTAACTGTTTCTGTTATATTCCTTATTACCATTATTACGCCCATGGGACTTAATCTATCACTAAAAAAAGGTACAAATACTATATTTAAAGTATTTTCAAATACAGTAATTTTAGCCTCAATACTTTTATAATTAGGCAAATACATAATTTTATCAAAATCCAAAGTTATATTTAACTTACTTATAATTTTATCAAAAGTATCATAAGTATTGTTAATTGCAAGTAATCTCATTGCAGATTTATTCATATGAACTACTTGCTTAGAAATAGAAAAAGCTATTACCCCATCTGCCATATGTTCTAGAATTATTTCTGTTTTGCTTTGTTGGCTATTTAAATCAAAATTATTCTTTTTAATTAGCTCCATCATTAAAGTATACGAACCTATTAATTCTTTTAATTCTTCATACTTTGAATAATCTTTTAAATACTTAGTATCAATTATCTTTCCTTCTGAAACATTTTTCATGCTTTTTTCTATCTTCTTTAAAGGAAAGGTTATTAAATTAGATATCGTAGTACATATAACAAGTGCAATTATTAAAAAGCATATTAGTATAATCATGTTAGATAATGCAAAAATATTTTCTATATCAATTATACTTCTAGATAGAATTATAGTAGTTATAAAAACTATAACTACCATACTTAATACAAAAAATCTTATACTATTTTTTATAGATTTTTTCATATAACATTCTTTCCTTCCTAAAGAATTTTAATCGGATACAAAATATCCCATTCCCCTTTTAGTTTGAACATATTGTGGATCTGCAGAATTTCTTTCAATTTTTTCTCTTAAACGTCTAACTGTTACATCAACAGTTCTAGCATCACCATAAAAATCATATCCCCATACTCCTCTTAATATCTGTTCTCTCGTAAATACCTGGTTAGGTGCTGTAGAAAGCATCTTTAATAATTCAAACTCCTTAATAGTCAAATCTATAACCTTATCACCTATAATAGCAGTATATCTTTCAGGGTCAATTATCATATCTTTAATTTTTATCTTTGATTTTCCATCCTTTTCCTCTTTAGTATCGTTAATTACATGTTTCCTAAGATTTGCTTTTACTCTAGCTATTACCTCTCTTACACTAAAAGGTTTTGTCATATAATCATCTGCTCCAAGTTCTAAGCCTATTATTTTGTCAACCACTTCTTCTTTTGCAGTAAGCATTATTATAGGGCAAACTAAACTTTTTCTAAGTTCTTTACAAACATTAAATCCGTCAACCTTAGGTAACATTAAATCTAATAATATTAAATCTGGTTTTACAGATAGTGCTATATTTATAGCTTCTTCTCCGTCATATGCTGCAACAGTAGAAAATCCTTCTCTTTCTAAATTAAACTTCAAAATATCAACAATTGGTCTTTCATCATCCACAATTAAGATTTTCTTATCATTCATATATAACACCTCATTTACGTTAAAATAATTATATCATGTATATATTTTTTTGGCTACATTTTTTTGAAATATTTTTAATTTTATTGTAACTTTTTTGTAATTATTGTAACAAACATGTTATATTATTATATCACCTTTTTCATTTATATAAGTTTTACAATCTTGCTGATTAGTAAGTTCAAATACATTATATTTTACTACTCGCATCCTTTCAATATATTTAGGTGGTATAATTACTTTATTTAATTTAAAATCATATACTCCATACAAATTATTATCATTTATTATAATTTGATCGTTCTCAGCACTAGTATATATATAATCATATATAAATGAAATTATTATATTATAATTTCTGTCTATAACACCATATTTTCCTAATTTTTTATCAAAAACCTTAAAATAATTACCAGCATCATCCAACCATGTCATAAATCCATACTTGATAGGCACTATTTCATTATTATTTTCATCCACTAAACCTGAATCCATATCTACAATTATCCCTTCATCATTTTTTATTGGAAGTGAAACCATATAAATATTATCAAATTTATGTAATGGAAATAAATATTGTGGTTTTATTAATTCATTTCCCTTACTATCACATAATCCCCATTTACCTTGAAGTCCATAATCACACGTATACAAGTCTATATGTGGATTAACAAAAGGTAAATCACCAGCTATAGCAGTTGTAACTTGGTAATAGTCATTGTCTAATTTTATATAATCTTTATATTTATTTTTAATATAATTCTCTATATCTTTCAAACTTATTTCCTCCATATTTTAAATATTTAATTACATGCAATACCTACACTATTAATTATTTTTTTAAAAAATGATTTCTTACCTTTTGTATAAGCTCTTCATTTTTTACTAATAAATCTTTTTCTGATTTTTGGCTTATATCTAATATAATATTAATTCCTCTTTTAATAATAAATTGATTTATTTCTTTTAATATATTTAAATATATCTCTTCTTCTATATCACTATTTATATCATTATCATTAACAAAACCACTATAAACCTTTGAAGTTGGACGATACTTGGAGATTATTTCAAATTTATCATAAATTTTTTTTATATTTTTATATTCTTTTACACTTTTAATTATTTTTTCTTTTATTTTTTCCTTATTTTCTTTAAATCTGAGTTTTTCAACTATATCTTCTGATAATTTTTCTATATTAGTACAATTTACGAATTTATCATATGATAAATCCCAATAATCAGATAAACGCTGGTCAATTCCTCTATATGTATTACACTTATATGGTACCAAAGCAAAATTACCAACAGTATGAGTTAAACCTGCAAAGATTTCAAGCTCGTCAAGAATTTCTCTTTCTTTACCATCTTTAGCCTTTAACTTTATATCATTAAAATTTTCTAATGTCCAAAAATTTCTATATAGTTCTGCCTCTTTATATGAATTAATAGAATTTACATTATAATCTTGTCCATATAACTTTGACCAGTTTAATTTTTTTACATGCTCCCTTTGAATAAAACATCTCATATATGCACCAAATATAGTTTGAAATGAATTCATAGTATCACTTTCAAATATACTTCCATTACTTAAACTATAAGTTCTATTATTTTCATCGACACTTACATAATCATACTTATCTTTAAAATATATTCTTGTAAGTATATTTTTTGTAAGATCAGTTGTATCACAATCTATTAAAGTATGTGTATATTGATATTTTATTGAACTTATAATCCTATATTTTAAAAATTTTTCTACATTTGTCATATTACTCATTTTTATAAAGATATTTTTAAAATTTATACCTAGCTCATCCTTAAAGTCATATGTTAATATATCAATAATTTTAACAGTATTTGATAAATCAATTTTTTCTATTTCTTTTATTAAATCTCTTTTCATAGCATTCCCCTTTTACTTTATATTTTCCTTTAATATTTTATTTATTTCTTTTTTTAATGATTTTGGATTTATTACCTCCACTTTTCCAATATTTCTAAGAATCCAATATTTAAAACCTTGCATATTAGTATATAGTTTCACACTAAAATATTTATCATTTATTCTTTTTAATTTGATATTCTTTCCAAATAATTCAACTACATTATCTAGTAAATCTATATGGCATTTTACTTCCATAAAGGTAGCGTTTCCACTAAACATAGCCACATTATTTTTTATATAGAAATCAACTTCTTTTTTATCAAATTTATTAGACGACTCACAGTCTAAAATATTAATATTTCTCATTCTATCAACTCTATAAGTGTATAACTTATCTTTACCATCTGTTAAGCAAATAAGATAAAAGTTTTGTAATGCATATACAACTCTATACGGAGAAACAGTAGGTTGATTAACTATTACTTTTTCTAAACTAGATATTAGTTCATATTTCCAATAATCAAACGATATTTTTTTACATTTATATATGGCATTATTAATATCTTCTATATTTTTAATTATTTCTAAATTACCTACTTTTGTATCGTTCATTATTATTTCATAATCTTTTATTTTTTCATTTTCATATACTGTTTGCATACTTTTACATTTATTTACAATCTGTTTTGATAGGGTATCTGGTATGAAGTTTGAATAACTAAATACATCAATAATTGCTCTTATTTCTCCTGACTCAAAATCTATTTTTGGATCTTTAATTAAATAATATCCTTTTTTATTTTCGTTCCATATACTAATATCATAATTGAATTTTTCTACTAATAATGCTATATTTCTTCTTACTGTTCTAGAATCAATTGATACTTTATATATATCTTTTATCTTATCACATATATCTTTAGAAGATAGAATATGATCCTCATCTGAATATTTTTTTAAAACATTTAAAATATACAATATATTTCCATTTTTTTCGTACAACTCCATAAACTCACCTACTGTAGTTAGTATACCTCAATATATACTAAAAGTAAATAAGTATGGTCATATTTGACCATACTTATTTATTAAATTAATTAATAACTTCTATTGCTACATTTTCTATACCCGATATTCTTTTAAAATTTTCAACAAACGTGTTACTTTCCTTTGTAAGTAACAAACTTACTGTCATAATATCATTCTCAGCTAAGCCTTTGTTAATTATTTTAGTCTTTAAATTCTTAACTATCCCGTCACTACCATCTATTACCTTTATATTATTTTTAAGCACTTTTTTTATTTGATCCTTAAATAGTGGAAAATGTGTACATCCTAAGACTAAATGACTATATTGATTTAAATCATAATCTTTAAATTTATTTTCAAGATATCTTTCAACCTCATCATTACTTGTATCTCCTGATTCAGCAAATTTTACTAATTTATCAAGTGCTATTTTTTCCACCATATTTTCTGCACCTAATTTTTTTATCAACTCATTTAATTTTTTTTCCTTTAATGTCATAGTAGTGGCACTGACAAATATTTTTTTGGATAAGTTATTCTCACATACTGCAACTTTAACAGCAGGTTCAATTCCAATTATACAAATATTTTTATACATTTTTCTTAAATCATCTATTGCCACACTAGTTGCAGTATTACAAGCTATTACGATGATTTCACATCCAATATCTACTAGTGTTTGTACATTTTTTTTAGCATATGATACAACTTCTTTTTTTGTTTTTATTCCATATGGCGAATTCTTATTATCCGCTAAATATATATAATCAGCTTTAATATTTTTCATAACTTTATTAAAAACTGTTAAACCTCCAAGTCCAGAATCAAAAAATCCAATTTTCATTTTTATTTTTTCTCCTTTTTGTATATAACTTATTTTTTTACATATAATATAATTAAACTATAGTATACATAGTTTATATTATATATAATATTTCTTAATTTATCTTTTGGGTTGCATATTTTGCAAGAAAAGATTAAAGGTGGAGCCAAATCAAAACACTCCACCTCTTTTTATAATTCCCTTCTTCCTTCTAAGGCTTTTATTAATGTTATTTCGTCAGTATATTCTAAATCCCCACCCACTGGTATTCCATGAGCAATTCTTGTAACAGAAATTCCAAGTGGTTTTATTAATCTTGAAATATACATAGCTGTAGCCTCTCCCTCAATTGTAGGATTCGTTGCAAGTATAACTTCTTTTATGGAATCATCTTTCAATCTTTCTAATAATTCTTTTACTTTAATATCACCGGCTGTAATATTATTCATTGGTGATATACATCCATGTAAAACATGATACATTCCCTTGTATTCATGAGTTTTTTCCATTGCAACAACATCTTTTACATTTTCTACCACACAAATTATACTTTCATCTCTTTTTTTATTACAACAAATATCACAAGGATCATGTTCTGTTAAATTATAGCATATAGAACAAAATTTGACTTTTTCCTTAGCTTCAAGTAAAGTCCTAGCCATATTCTGTGCTACATCCAAAGGCGATTCTAATATATAAAACGCAAGTCTTACTGCTGATTTATGACCAATTCCAGGTAATTTTTCAAATTCATTAATTAATTTTGTTACGGTTTCTGAAAACATTATTTACCTCTAAAATAATCCTGGAATATTCATACTACCAAGTTGTGACTGTAACATTGAGTCCGCTTTATTTAATGCCTCGTTAACAGCAGTAATAACCAAATCTTCAAGCATTTCAACATCTTCTGGATCTACAACTTCTTTTTTTATTTTTATTTCTTTTATAACTTTATTCCCTGTTGCCTTAACAGTAACAGCTCCTCCACCTGCAGAAGTTTCAATTTCTGTTTCAGCTACTACTTTTTGTTTTTCTTCCATTTCTTTCTGCATTTTTTGAGCTTGCTTTAATATGTTTTGCATATTTCCCATTCCACCACCAGGAAATCCTCCAAATTTTGCCATATTTATCATCCTTTCTATATTATCACTATTATATTATAAATTCTGTAATAATTCAATTAAATTTCATCAATTTTAGTGTATTTCACATTATTCTCAGAAAATAATTTTTCTATCTTTAACATATCATCTTCATGTACTTCTTTAAGTTCCACACGTATATCTTGATTTATTCCATATTCATCATTTAATATTTTTTTCATTACATTTAAGCTCTCATCCATTTTCAAGATATTATATGCAAATGAATTACTAGTAATTACAAGTACATACAATTTACATACATACATGTTAGCACCAGCCAAAGCAGAGTATAATTTTAACTTACCGGATTCTACTATTTTTTTCTTAAATTCATCTATATTTTCAAATTGAGATAATTCTATATTATTTATCACATCATTTATATTATTGTTTTTTTCACTAATATTTTCTGTCTTTGATACAATATTAGATTTTACTTCTGATTTTAAACGTACTGATTCTATTGTAGTATTAATACTTTTTTTATTTTTTAAAGCTAATATCTCATTTTCAAGATTTGTAATTTTAGTAGTCAACATATTTATATTAGCTAAAATTGATTCATTAGAAGAATCATTATGATTGTTATGTGCAGTGTTTAAACAAATTTCAACTATACATGCTTTTAATACTATCGCTGGTCTTACGCTCTGTCTTAAATCGCTATCTAATTTTGAAAGTCTATCAATAATATTAATTATTCTTTCGTTACTTTCATTTGTGTTTATAAGTCTATTTAAAAATTCTTCATCTAATTCATATACAAGTTGTCTTAAGTCCTTTCCCTTTTTTATAACTAAATCAATGTTCTCATTTGCTTTTATAGGATCATAGTTTAATATTGATTCAACTATTTGGTCTACTACTTGTTTATCAATTGCACCTATTATTTTTTGTACATCCTCATACTTTAAAGTATCACTCATTTCAGATATACATCTATCTAAAATGCTCAATGCATCACGCATTCCACCATCTGCCAGTTTTGCTACATATTCTAAAGCTTTATCTTCATATCGAATTTTTTCTTTCTTTAAAACATATTCTAATCTTTCTACTATGTTTTCAACTGATATTCTATTAAATTCAAATCTCAAACATCTTGAAAGTATTGTAACGGGTATTTTATGTTGTTCAGTGGTTGCTAAAATAAATACTACGTTTTCTGGTGGTTCTTCTAATGTTTTTAGAAGGGCGTTAAAAGCACTCGTTGTTAGCATATGTACTTCATCTATTATATATACTCTATACTTAACATCTACAGTAGCATAAACTACTTCTTGTCTTATTTGCCTTATATTTTCTACACTATTATTTGAAGCCGCATCCATTTCAATTACATCAGATGTATTTCCTTCAAGTATACTTTTACATATTTTACACTCATTACATGGTTCACCATCTTTTGGATTGAGACAATTAATTGCTCTTGCAAATACTTTAGCAGCAGATGTTTTTCCAGTACCCCTTGTTCCACTAAAAAGATATGCATGTGATATCTTACCAGATTTTATCTGATTTTTTAATATTTTGGTTACACTCTCTTGGCCTAAAATATTTTCAAAAGTTAAAGGTCTATATTTTCTATATAATGCAATATATCCCATTATTTATCACCTCATACAAAAATGCACCAAACACATAGAATAATCTCACTTATTGCTGCTTCCTTCCGGATCTGACAAGGTTCGCAAGACTTCTATCGTCTGGTGTAACTATATTATACACTATGTTTATATATTTTTCAAGTAAATATATAATTTTATACAAACAATTTACTATTTTGAAAAAATTACTATTAAAATAATACTACAAAGGTATTTGAAACAGCAATAATAAAATATATTAAGTAAAATATTGAAGTAATGCCTGAAAGTATCACTGCATTATATATACCTTTATTATTTGCTTTAGTAACCCTTAAAATTAACCCCATAACAACTAAAAATAAGGAAACAATTGCAAGCAAAGCCACTGTCATATTTGAAAAACTTCTACAATAACTGCCATATAATTCTAAATATTTTTGCATTGAACTATCTTTAATTACTTTTAGACTCTCTATCTGATGAGTAGTATTAATTAAAGGAATAAAAGAAAATAAATTAATTCCTATTACTAAAAATATAATTATAAAATACGTAACTATTGAAGATACTATACTATTTCTTCTCATTTCTATTTCCCCTCAATCTTTATATTGTTTTGAATACTTTGTAATAATTTAACACTATTTTCAAATCTATTTTTCTCTGTTCTTGTTAAATTTAATTCCACTACTTTACCTATACCACTTCTATTAATTATAGCTGGCACCCCAATACAAATATCTTTATTTCCATATTCACCGTTCAAATAAGTAGATACTGGATAAATAACATTTTCCGCTCCATATATAGCTTTAATTAAATTTGCTATACACATGGAAATTCCATAGCAAGTAAAGCCTTTTTTTGAAGATATATCATACCCTGAATTTTTAGTTTTTATATAAATATCATTTAAATCATTCAAATTTAAATTATTATCTTCTATATACTCAAATACTTGCTTCCCAGCTATATTACATTTAGACCAAAGTGGTACTGAACTATCTCCATGCTCACCAATTACAAAAGCTTGAATACTATTAGTTGATATATTTGTATATTCACTCAAGAAAGTTTTTAATCTTGCTGTATCTAACATAGTACCTGTTCCAATAACTTTATTGGCTGGAAACTTAGATACTTTTTTTACTACATAAGTTATAACATCTACTGGATTACTTGCAACTAAAAATATACCACTAAAACCAGAAGATACTATTTTCTTTGTGACTTCCATTGCAATTTTTGAGTCACGCTCTACAAAATCTAATCTTGTCTTAGATTTATGTGAGTCCAAAGCTCCCATTGTTAGTATAACAATATCAGCATCCCTACATTCCCTATATTTTCCAATTTTAATATTTACCTTTTCATTCGTAAACGATAAACTCTGTACTATGTCCAAACTCTCAGCTTTGGCTTTATCTTCATTAATGTCGATAAATAATATTTCATCAACTAAATTTTTTATTGAAAGGGTATATGCAGTAGTTGCACCAACATTACCCACCCCAACAATTACTACTTTTCTTTTGTTCATTCTAATCACATTCTTTCTATTTATTTTCCAAATTTTCTACTATTTCAATATAATCTTCTAAATCTAATTCCTCTGCTCTAGTATTTAAATTAATCTTGCTTCTTTTCAATACATCTTCTATCTGCAATTTATCTAAATTCATAAAACTATTTGAACTCAAAGAATTTACCAATTTTTTTCTTCTTAATGCAAAAGACTTATGCATAAGTTCAAATAATAGTTGCTCATTTTCAACGTTAAACTTTTTATTCTTTATAAGTTTGATTACGGCAGAATCAACATTAGGCGCAGGAATAAAACATTCTCTAGATACATATGTTACAATATTTGCATTAGTTAAGTACTGCACCATTAAAGTAAGTACTCCATAATCCTTAGTTTTAGATTTAGCTACCATTCTATCTGCAACTTCCTTTTGTACCATAACAACAATTTCATTAATCCTTTTAGAGTCTTGTAATAATTTAAAAAGTATTGGTGTTGTAATGTAGTATGGAAGGTTAGCAATAACCTTTACGTTAGAAAACTTTGTATTTATTTTAAATTCTAAATTAGCGATTTCTTCATCAATATCAACTTTTAATATGTCTTTATTTAATATTTGATAGTTACTAAATTTATTACTAAACCTATCATTCAAAATATCTAACATCTGGTTATCTATTTCTACTAGTATAGCATAATTAGCATAATTTAAAATATATTCTGTAAGATTGCCAAGACCTGGACCAATCTCTATTATCAACTCATTATCATCTATATTAGCTGCATCTATTATTTTTTTTAATATACTGTCATCTACTAAAAAATTTTGTCCAAATTTCTTTTTTGCTTTAAGCCCATATTTATTTAAATAAGTATTAGTTATTCTATATGTATTAATTTTTTCCATAATTTCCTTTCTAGTAATAAAAGGTAACAGCCAGCAACTGGCTATTACCCTTTATTACTATATTTATATTCCACCATTTGCAATAATTGTATTTCTTATAGATTTTACAGAATTGCTATATGCCCTATGTAAAACACCTTGACTATAACAGTTCCTTACAAATACACCTTCACCCATGTTATATGAATTTAATGCATATGCTTCAACTGCATCCCAATCAGAAACTGCTTTCTTTGCTGAGCCAAAGTATAATGATAACAAATAAGCTCCAGCTGTCATATTATCGTAAGGATCAGTAAAACTAGTTACTCCCAATCTTGACCTTAAATTTGAAAAGTTAGATACATGAATCTGGCATAAGCCATAAGAATTACCTCCACCAACTGCATATTGATTAAATCCACTCTCTTTATACATAATAGCTAAAAATAATTCATATTGTATTCCATACTTTTTACAAACATTATAAGCGTACTCTTGCAATTCTCTAGAAAGTTTTATATTATACTCCTTAAATCCATCATCAACTTGAGTAGCTCCTATACTTTGAACTAAAGCACTTCTTGAAGCAGTAAGATTTAATTTAGTTCCAACTTCAACAACTTTATTTTGCGCATCACTTAAAATCTCGTTTGAAAGCTCTGCTCTAAATATTTCTTCATTTTTATTATACTTTACTAGGTATTTTATAGATCTTTGACCTTCTTTACCTTCTTGAATAACACTAGTAGTTCCTCTATTTACTGTTGGGTTATCTTTTTGCTCTTCTTCAAAAGGAATAGTCTCGATAACTTCTTCGATTTTAGCAACAACCGGGTTATATTCTTTTCTTAACTCATCTATATCTATTCTAGCTACTTCATTTGTAGAATAGATCTTTATATTCATCCCATCAGAGATCAAAGTATCTCTACTTGGTTCTACTACTACATCATCTGCTAAATATATTTTATTTTGTATTAAAAAGCCCTCTACAGTGTTAGACATTGTTTTTATATTTTTTATATCTCCATAATACTCAAACGTAATATTTTTTATATTAAATGAGATTAAAAACAAACCAACTGTAGTAAATATTAAGAACATTGATACCATAATTAATGTTTTTCTTAATATATGTGCTTTGTCATTATCCACAAAATCTCCTCCTTTACGTAGGATGTTACCATTATACTATAATTTCTATGTTTTGTCAATTTTTTTATTACAGTAAAACGGATAGTTATTGTGCTAATCTATATAAAAATAATGAATATATCAAGACTTTTTGTACAATATATTATTTATATTACATTTTTTAATTATAAATCAAAATTATTAATATCAGATGTTAATATTTTTTTTACAACGTATTGCATATAATATTAGAAAATGATAAAATATTTGTGTGTATGATCACAAGAAAGGATGATTCTATGAATTTAACTACTTTAATTATACTTGCTATTATTTTCATATTAATAATTATGATTATAAGCATATATAACAAACTAGTTCACTTAAGGATGAGAGTTAAAAATGCGTGGGCACAAATTGATACTCAATTAAAAAGAAGATTTGATTTAATCCCAAATTTAGTTGAAACTGTAAAAGGTTACATGGTTCATGAAGAGAATACTCTTAAAGAAGTAGTAGCTGCTAGAAATAACTTTGCATCAGCAAATAGTGTTGAGGGAAAAGCTGAAGCTAATAACAATTTAAATAATACATTAAAATCAATATTTGCTTTAGCAGAAGCATACCCAGATTTAAAAGCAAATAAAAACTTCTCGGATTTACAAGTAGAACTATCTTCTACAGAAGATAAAATCGCATACGCAAGACAATTCTACAATGACACAGTTCAAATGTATAATACAGCTATAATGTCTTTTCCAGCAAATATATTAGCAAATATGTTTAATTTTAAGGAAGAAAGTTTCTTTGAAATTACTGATTCAGCTCAAAAAGAAGCTGTAAAAGTACAATTTTAGGTATAATTTATGATATTACAATCAGTAAGAAATAATAAAATAGAATCATATTTTATTATTTCTCTATTTATTTTATTTGTTATGATTATTGCTTATTATGTATGTATTTACTTTGAACTGGGAAGTTTCTCTATAATTATTTCTTTAATATTTGCTATAACATCTGCAGTTGCTTCATATTATAGCTGTGATACACTGGTTTTGAGAATTAATGGAGCAAGACCTGCTACAGAAGAACAAGATAAATTATTAAGTTCTTTGCTTGATAACCTATGCATTGCTTCTGGTCTTCCAAGGCCAAAATTATATGTGATAAATGATTCTTCTCCAAATGCATTTGCAACTGGAAGAAATCCACAAAATGCTTTTATTTGTGTAACAACTGGTCTATTAGAAAAAATGAATAAATATGAATTAGAAGGAGTTTTAGCGCATGAACTTTCTCATATAAAAAATTATGACATTTTACTTTCAACAATTGTATCTATTTTTGTGGGATTTGTTGTTATAGTATCAGATTATGTAATTAGATATGGTTTTAGAAAACATGATAACGAAAAACAAAATCCGATAATTATGTTGATTGGTTTAATTTTTCTAATATTCTCACCTATATTTAGCCAATTAATGCAACTTGCACTTTCAAGAAAAAGAGAATATCTTGCAGATGCTTCAGCTGTTGAGATAACTAGAAATCCAGAGGGGTTAATTTCAGCTTTAAAAAAATTATCAGAAGATAAATCTAAATTATCCACTGCCAATAAAGCAACTGCCCACATGTATATAGTTAACCCTTTAAAACCGAAAAAAGAAAAAACAAATTTGTTTTCTACTCATCCACCTATAAGTGAAAGAATAGCAAGACTCGAACATATCAATTAATTCCACTTTTTGTGGAATTTTTTTATTCCTTATGATATAATCTGACTATATAAGGAGGAAAAAAATGAAAGTAAGAGGATTTGAAATCTGTAAAGGATATGAAGAAAAAAGCTTAACACTACCTAAAAGGAGTACTAAAAACTCGGTTGGTTATGATATATTTGCACCTGAAGATATTACTATTCCATCAATTTGGAAAAGTGTATTTAAAAACTTAAAAAGTTTTTGCTGCGGTAAAAAAGATTATATAGATATACAACCTACTAAAATATTAACTGGAATAAAAGCATATTTTGGTGAAGATGAGGTTATGATAATTGCAAATAGAAGTTCAGGTCCATCAAAATTAGGATTAGTTATGGCTAACTCAATTGGAATATTTGAATGTGACTATTACAATAATCCTTCAAATGATGGTAATATTATATTCCAATATTATAATTTTTTCCCTAACGATATAACGATAAAAAAAGGAGAAAAAGTTGGACAAGCATATTTTCAAAAATTTTTAATTGCCGATAATGATAAAGCAAGTGGAATTAGAACGGGTGGAATTGGCAGCACCGGAAAATAACTTTATACTCGGTAGTCAAGGAGAAAATATCATGAATAAAATTAATAAAAAAATACTGTTATATATTTTTATTATAATTATATTAATTAGTGCTATAGTATATTTATTGTTTAGTAAACCAGACTATATATTAAAAATATTCCAAAGCAATAAGTCAAATACATATCTGTATGATCGAAATAATTCCGAAATTGCAGTAATACCTTATGGTGATACCACTTTTTTTGATAATATAAAATCATATTACTTAGCATCAGCTTTAGAAGAAATATTAGATGATATAAAAGAAAAAGAAAATATAAGTGAAGAAGACGCTGAAAAAAAATTGGCAACAAGTGAATCAAAAATATATACTTGTATGGATTTTAATATTCAAAAAAAACTAGAGGAAATTTATGCCAACAATGATAATTTTGAAAATGATAAAGAATCTTCTAGTATTGTTTTAGATAATATCAGTGGTGAAACTCTAGCAATAGTTGGTGGTAGAAATAAAGAAAATAAAATAATTACATTTGGTATGGATAAAAGCAATTTTAACTTAAATAGGGCAACCGAATCTCTAAGGCAACCTGGACCCATGCTATCATTAATTTCAGTATATGCTTATGGCTTAAACAATGGAACTTTCACTTTAAATTCTAAATATTTAGATACTCCTATTGAAAATAGTAAATTTCAACCAAAAAATTATTATGTTGATTATAAAGGAGAATTGACTATAAAAGAAGCTATCGAATATGGTTCTAATATTATAAAAATAAAAGCTCTGCAATCTACCAATATAGATGATTGTTTTGAGTTTGTAAAAAAATTAAATATTCCACTTACTGATGAAGATAAAAATATAGCTTCATTAGCTTTAGGTGGATTGACTAAAGGTTGTACTTTGCTTGAAATAAGTGCAGCATACAGAACAATACTAACAGATGGTACGTATAAAAAATCTTGTTTTTATTCAAAAATTCTTGACAAAAATAATAATATTTATTTAGCAAATCAACAGGATAATAGAAAAATAGTAACGTTAGAAACTTGTAATGACATAAAATCTTGTATTAAATCATCAACAAATAATGAAACTCTTTATTTAAAATTCGGCACTCCTAATGACAGTAAAGATCAATGGTCAATTGTAAATTCTACCAACTATACTATTTCAACTTGGCAAGGATATGATCTACCTAAAACAATGGAATTTACCGAAAAAGAGGCCGAAATATTATCATTAAAAATATTAAATTCTATCTAATTTATAGTAAATATATATTGTTTAAAAACTCAAATAATTTCATATATTGAAAATATTTGAGTTTTATTTTTAATAAATTATAATTATGCTTTTTTAACTAATAATATTAATGGTGATAAAAATGCAAGAATTAAAATTTAATAGAATATATTATGAATCAAATATCTCTGAATATCCACTCGGCAAATATTTATTAAATAAATATAAAAATATAGAAAAAAAAGAAATTTCCTCGCATAATAACATTGAAGAATTGAGAAAATACGAAAATAAAGATTTCACAAAATTAAAAAGATACCTGATAATAGGTACTAGAAAAACACATAAATATACTGAAAATCATAAAATATCTAATTATTTAGTTCCATTTTCTTCTTCAGGTTGTTATGCAATGTGTATGTACTGTTATTTAGTATGTAACTATAATAAATGTTCTTATCTAAGAGTATTTGTTAATACAGAAGAAATTCTTAATAGATTAATTAAATTTTCAAATAAATCTGAAAATGAATTAGTATTTGAAATAGGAAGTAATAGTGATTTGCTTCTTGAAAATTTAGTAACTGACTCTTTAGAAAATAACTTAGAGTACTTCCTTAAAAATACAAATAAAGGTATTTTAACTTTTCCTACAAAGTTTGATTTAATTAATCCATTATTAAATATTTCAAACAAAAGTAGAATCATACCTAGAATGAGTTTAAATCCAAATAGGATAATAACAAAAGTAGAGTTTGGAACTAGCTCATTAAAAGAGAGAATAAGTGCAATTAATAATCTATGTATAAACGGTTACCATCCATATATTTTAATAGCTCCAATAATCATAACTGAAAATTTTGAAAATGATTATACAGAATTAATCGAATACATGAAAAAAAATTTAATTGAAGAAGCACAGCATAACATTATTTTCGAGCTAATTTTTATGACATATAGTTATATTCACAGAAAAATTAATGAAGATGCTTTTCCAAAAGCAATTAATTTATATTCCAAAGATTTAATGAGTTCAAAAGGAATAGGAAAATATCATTACAAAAATGATATTAAAAAAAGTAAAGGAGAATTTTTACTGAATCTTTTAAAACAGAATTTTCCAGATTGTTCCATAAAATATATTGTATAAATTCCTCAAAATGTATTAACTTATTTAAAAAATCATGTTATAATATAGTTTCAATGGGAGTGAAAAGATGAAATACTTATATTTATTTATTGAAAATGATAAAGTTAATGATGCAGTAAAATATGGAATGAAATTATCTGAATATGTAAATAAAAGATTAGATACTAACCCAGAAAAAAAAGGAATAACAGCTTATTTATCTCCAACAGATAGTATAGACTATAATGATTCAAATTTTACATGCCTAAAAGTATTAACTACTAATTTAAACATATTTGTATATAATAAAATATTTGACAATACCAGCAGCATTAATGAATTTATTTGCGATTATTCAAATTATACAATAGGTTCATACGAAGAACCTATTGCAATTATTTGTTCTACTATTCTACCTGAGAATCTTAGTATTTACAATAGGATTATAGATACACCTCTTGTTGTTGAAAACTCTAAAGAATTTTTTTACAAAAAATCTATCCAAGAAATGTTAGATAACGAATGTTTTACAAATTATGAATTATATCAAATGCTATTAATACTAGGACAACAAAAGAAAATATTTGAAATTTTTAACGTAACAGATAAAATCAAGTTATATAAATCAAAGAATACTAATATAGAATATACAAAGAAAAATAATTTTTAGTCTGGAAAATTAAACCACTGTAATGTCTTAATTTTCCAGACTTTTTTATTTTTTACTCTCTATTAACAATTGATCATAGATTTTTAAACTATCAGTATCTGTTATCCCTAATTTTTCTTTTTCCTCTTTTGTATAGTTTTCAACTATACTTATTGTATCATTTGATATTGTAATTTTCACAGGTATTTTTATGTACTCACCACCACTTACTAAAGTCACATAATCAATTTCATTTTCTCTTGTAATTGCATTTAGCGGAACTACTAGCCCTTCTTCTTTTTTCCATATTATTTCAGCACCAATTTCCCTTGTATCAAGCAAACTTGAAACATTATTTTCTAACTTAAATATATTATATGTGCAATTATTTCCTTTTATAGTTTTTTCCAATTTCACATAATTACTAAATTCATTATCTATATTTAATAACTTTATTTGATAGCTTCTCCCCTGTTTTATGTACTCTATATTTTCATCATTTGATTCTTTTACTAATAAATAGCATTGAAAATTATCCACAATCTTTATTCCAAAATTATTAGTATTATTGCTATTATATTTTGATATAACCTCTTCAAATTTTTCAGTTGAAAAATTCAAAATATCATTATATTCAAAAGCATTTTCCAAACCATCTATTTTATAGGTAACAGCACCTGCAACAGAAGCTTTTATACTATTATTAGAGTTTTTTGTATTCTCTTGCAAAGTATTTCTTTTTTCAATTAACTCTCTTATTTTAGAACCATTTGGACTTAATTGTCCTAGTACATTTATTTTTTTTGATAATAAATCATCTATTTTATTTTTATATTCTTGCATTTTAACATAAGATGTTTCATCTTTTAATTGTGCTACTACATCAGAAATTTTTGAATCTATCAAACTAACATCACTAGAATAAACTGTAGGTAAATCTTTAATCATTGTTTGTATCTCTTTATCTAAATTTAAAATTTCTTCTTGGGCTTTATCATAGGTGTTATTTTTATATATAGCTACTATTTCACCTTTACTAGCTCTTTTATTTTGCTCTATTATAGGTACAGCTACCATATTCTTATCTATATCCAACACAGTTTCATTTTTTAAAACATACATGTATGTGTCAGATACCTTTTCTACGCTTCCATTTATAACAGTGTATGTTTTTTTATAATCAATAAAATTATTATATATTAAAGATATTACTACGATAACTACAACAACTAAAATTATTATAATTGTTTTTATATTTTCTTTAAATATATTTTTTTTACCTTTTTTCATACGTTACTCCCAAATGTTAATTTATAATTTTTAGAATATATTCTATTTTTGAATTTATACTACTTTCTCCATCTAGACTTACAACATCAAGTTTGTTTTTAAACCAAGTTTCTTGCCTCTTAGCATATTTTCTAGTTTCCTGTTTCAATTTTTCAATGCATTCTTCAAGAGTAGATTTTCCTAAAAAATATGGAAAAAACTCCTTATAGCCAATAGCTTGCATACAAGTACAATTAAGTGATAAGTTCATATCATATACCTTTTTAGCCTCATCAAGTAATCCTTGATTCATCATTACATCTATTCTTTTATTTATTCTTTGATTTAAAGTATCCCTATTAAAATTTATATAAAATGTATTAAATAAGTAGTCATTTCCTTTTTTTATACTATTATTTCTATCATCTTGTATATGTTCTGATTTTAATTTAGTAGAATTTTTAGCAATTTCTAGAGCTCTTATAACTCTCTTCAAATTATTTGGATGTATTGTTTCAGCTGATTCATAATCTACATTTTTTAACATTTGATAAACATACTCATTTGATTTTAATTTAGCAAGAGCATATAAATAGTCTCTATATTTTTGATCAATTTTTTCATCTTCAAATGTCATATTATCAACCACAGCACTAACATATAAACCAGTACCACCTACAATAATAGGAGTTTTACCTCTTTTAATTATATCATTTATTTTATCATAGCATATCTTTTGAAAATCTGCAACACTAAATGAATCTTGAACGTCACACACGTCAATCACATGATGTGGGATACCCTGCATTTCCTCTTTTGTAACTTTGGCAGTCCCAATATCTAAATTTTTATATATTTGCATCGAATCAGCAGATATAATTTCACCATTAATCCTTTTAGCTAATTCAATCCCCAGTGAAGTTTTACCGAGAAGCAGTAGGTCCCACAATGCATATTACATTATTTTTTTTTAACTTTGTTTTTTTTATTTCTTCCATAATAATTTACCAAATACTATTTTCTTAAAAATCTTCTTTCTATCTCGTATTTTGAAATCTCATAAGCAGTCGGTCTTCCATGCGGACACGTAAACGGATTATCTAATTTTACCATGTCATCTATTAATGCTATTTGCTCTTTCTGATCTAATTTCATTTTTCCTTTAACCGCTGCTTTACATGCAAGAGTAGCTAAAAATCTAAATTCTTTTTCTTTAGTTTGTGTTTTGTTTGCACCAAATAAATCGTCAATAATATCTTTAAACATTGATTTAAAATCTATATCATAACCTATATTTGGTACACCAGATATTTTTATTGTACTTTCATCAAACTCTTCAATCATAAATCCAGATTTTTCAAACATCTCAAAATTATTCTTTACTACTTCCATTTCTTTAGGGGTAAGCTGTACAAGAACAGGTATAAGTAAAATTTGAGTTTGTTTTTCTTTACTATAATATGCATCTTTTATTTGCTCATATAATAATCTTTCATGAGCAGCGTGTTGATCAATAATATACATTTTATCTTTTATTTGTATTATTATATATGTATCAAATACTTGTCCAACATATTTATAATATATTTCTTCTTTTTCTTGATTTAAAGTATCCTCTATTTTTATGTTTTCACTATAATCTATTACACTATTTTTATTTTCAATGTCAACCTTATCTCTAAAATTAATATTTTCAGTCAAATCTTCAATTTTCTTTTCATTTTTATCAAATAACTCACTACTAATTTCTAGACTCTCATTTTTTTTAT
Source organism: uncultured Clostridia bacterium (assembly GCA_934130325.1). Taxonomy (GTDB): domain Bacteria; phylum Bacillota; class Clostridia; order TANB77; family CAG-465; genus CAG-465. Next base: position 64,335 of record CAKOYA010000002.1, on the reverse strand, counting down.
CAACCTTATTGCTGTCAATATTTTTAGCACTATATACCTCTTCTTGTTCATTTATTGAAGTTTCAATTTTATTATTATTAAGACTTCCAAAATCAAATCTTTTTGGAAATATTTCTCCTTCAATTTTTTTTATTACACCATTATTCAACAAATCTCTGGAAATTTGCTCTACCTTATCCACATTTTTAACAGCATTTATGTTAGTAAAAGGACTAGTAGCCTTATTATGTTCCTCTAATGCTGATTTTATAGCATAATATATCACGTCAAAAACTTTTGATTCATCTTCAAACTTTACTTCTAATTTAGCAGGGTGTACATTTACATCTAAATTAGATGGATTCATTAAAACATTTAAAACAACAAAAGGGAATTTATTTATGGCGTATTTTTGTTCACATGCTTTATCTATTGCTGAATTGATTGTTTTATCTTTTATATATCTAGAATTTATAAATGTAAATTGATGCATCCTCGTAGAGCGTGAAATTATTGGAAGTCCTATCATGCCTGTCACTTTCATATTATTATACTCATAATTTAGGTCTATAACATTATTATATATTTCTTTTCCAAAAATATCATAAATTGTACTCTTTAAACTTCCATCACCCGAAGTTTGTAACACAACTTTACCGTTATTAATATACTTAAAGCTGACACTCGGATTAGAAAGCGCTGTTCGTATTACCACATCTTCAATATACCCTGCCTCAGTGTAATCTTTTTTTAAAAATTTAAATCTAGCAGGTACATTAAAAAATACATCACTAATTTCAATTTTTGTACCATTTACTGATGCTACTTCCTCTTTATTAATTATCTCCCCTGCTTCCACTTCTACCTTTGTACCAATATCTTCATTTATACTCTTTGTAGTAAGTCTTACCTTAGAAATTGCAGCAATAGATGCTAAAGCTTCACCCCTAAATCCCATAGATGTAATTGATAACAAATCTTCTTCTTTTCTTATCTTACTTGTTGCATGCCTTTCAAAAGCAATTTCAACATCATCAGAAGTAAATCCAATACCATTATCAACAATTTTTATATATTTTACTCCTCCATTTTTTATTTCTATTGTTATAGCTGTTGCCTTTGCATCTATTGAATTTTCAATCAGTTCTTTTACAATAGAAGCTGGTCTGTCTACAACCTCTCCTGCTGCAATTTTATTTATTGTTAATTCATCTAGTAATACAATACTTCCCATATCTTTCTCCTTTTTACTTTCCAAGTATTTTATTAATTTCAATACTTGATTTTTTTAAAGACTCATTAATATATGTATCAACATCTTCCTTAGTAATAAATACATTTTGTTGTGTCAAATTATTATAATTATCAACTAAAAGTGATTTATCAATTTTCTTTAAAAACTCTTTATCTGGTGAAATTTTTTCTAAAGTATTTCTAATAGATTTTACATCAATCTTATATTTATCTACTAAATACTTATCAACGTTATTGTAATCATTCTGAATATCCTGTGAAAACTCATTACTATTTTTTATAACGTTATATTCTAAATAATGTATCCTATCTATATTATTTGCATCAGTTTTGGCATATTTACCTATATATTTATCAAACCAAATTTTATCTTGAACAAGATGTGAAACATATCCTAATACCTTTTCATCTTTTAAATTTTCTTCATTTTCACATTCATATTTTAAAATATTTGGTAAAGTTTTTACTCCATCACATTCAAATACCTTCTCCAAGTAATGGGTAGTTTCTTTACTTTTACCTGCCATTTTTAACAAATCAGGCATAATTTCTCCAATAATAAATTTATCAGAAAATTTATACTTTTCCTTTAATTTTTCAGCTATACATAAATGCATAATCAATGATCCCATACTTCAAACCTCTACTTTACTAATCTATTTTTTCCTTTAATTTATACAATACATCTAATGCATCTTTAGGCGATAATTCATCTAAGTTAGTTTTCTCAAGTATTCTTGTAATTTCCGCCATTTTATAATTAAACATATCTACTTGAATATCCTCAATTGTTATATTTTTCTTCTTTTCTTGAATTGTTTTTTTAGCTAGATCTACATTTTCTAAATCCTTCAATAATTCTTTTGCCCTTTTTATAACTGACTTTTCAATTCCTGCAAGTTTTGCAACATATATTCCATAAGATTCATCAGCTCCACCAGGAGTAATTTTTCTTAAAAAGATTACATCTTCTCCTTTTTCCTTTACATCAACTGAATAATTTTTTACTCCATCTACCTTACCTTCTAACTCAATTAATTCATGATAATGTGTTGCAAATAATGTCTTTGCTCCTATTTTTTCCTTATTTGCTACGTACTCTACTGTTGCCCACGCTATTGCTAATCCATCATAAGTTGAAGTTCCTCTTCCAATCTCATCTAAAATAATTAAGCTATCTTTAGTAGCATTCTCAAGAATATTTGAAAGCTCCTGCATTTCAACCATAAATGTAGATTGTCCCATTGCCAGATCATCTGATGCTCCTATTCTAGTAAAAATTCTATCTACTATAGAAATTTTTGCACTATCTGCAGGTACGAAACTCCCAATTTGTGACATATATGTAATAATTGCTACTTGACGCATATATGTAGATTTTCCTGCCATATTAGGTCCAGTTATTATTAGCATACGGTCATCTTCCTGGTTCATATAAACATCATTTGGAATAAAATTATCAGATTTTATAGCCTTTTCTACAACTGCATGTCTTCCATTTTTTATATCAATTTCACCATTTTCAACAATTTCAGGTTTTACATAGTTATAATCAATTGCCACATTTGCAAAAGAGCATATAACATCAAGTATAGATATTACATCGGCTGTACTTTGTATTCTTACTACTTGATTAGAAATACTTTGTCTTATTCTGCAGAATATTTTATATTCTATATCAACAAGTTTATCTTTTGCTCCTAATATTTTATCCTCTATTTCTTTTAATTCTTCTGTTATGTACCTTTCAGCACCAGCTAAAGTTTGCTTTCTAATATATCTATCTTCAGGGACTTGTGATTTATATGAATTTGTAACTTCAATATAATATCCAAATACTCTATTATATCCTACTCTTAGCCACTTTCCATTTATTCCAGTACGTTCCTTTTCTTTTGCCTCCAACTCCATCAGCCAATTTTGTCCCTGAGTAGAAGCCTCTCTTAATTCATCTACTTGACTATCAAAACCAGTTTTTATAATCCCTCCATCTTTAATAGTAACCCCAGGATCATCAACTATTGATTTATCAATTAATTCTTTTACATCAGATAATTCATCTAAATTATTATATAATTCCTTAAAATAATCATTTCCAGTTTTTTGAATAATCTCAAATAGTATTTTCTTTATATCTGGTAATTTTAAAAAAGAACTTTTTAGAGAAATAAGTTCTCTTGCATTAGCACTAGTATTAATCACTTTTGATATTAATCTTTCTATATCATATATGCTTTTTAAAGCATCTTGTAAATCATTACGATATATATTGTTATTTACAAGTACTTCTACTGCAGACTGCCTTTTTATAATTTCGTCTTTTTTAAGTAATGGTGACTCAAGCCATTTTCTTATTTTTCTTCCACCCATAGCAGTTGAAGTTTTATCTAATACCCACAAAAGACTACCTTTTTTAGTCTTTTCTCTATTAGATTCAAGTATTTCTAAATTTTTCCTTGTATGCATATCAAGCTGCATAAATTTCTCTGTTTTATATTTTTTTATACTATTAATTTGATTAATACTTGTTTTTTGAGTTTCCTCTATATAATTTAATAATAAATTTGAAGATTCCATCTCAATTTGTGTAAACTCCTCATTTGTGCTTTTTAACATTTGATCTAATACATCGTTTTTTTGAGTATTTTCATACAATGACACATATATATTAAACGATTTTTCAATTTCTGAAATAAATAAAGAATTCATTTGATTTTTTTCAAATATTACTATCTCAGATGGAGTTATTCTTGATATCTCATTTAAAAGCTTTATATTCAAATTGTCCCCTGCTATTGTAGAAACCATAAATTCTCCAGTTGATATATCACAAAAAGCAATGGAAATTTCCCTTGTCCTAAATACAATTGCAGCAATATAGTTATTCTTCTTTTCATCAAGCATAGTTAACTCTGTTATAGTACCAGGAGTTACAATCTTTACTACATCTCTTTTTACTATTCCTTTTGCTTCTTTTGGATCCTCCAATTGCTCACAAATAGCTACTTTATATCCCTTTTCCACAAGTTTAGGAATATACGAATTTATTGCATGATGAGGTATTCCACACATTGGTGCTCTTTCTTCTAAACCACAATCTTTACCAGTAAGAGTTAGCTCTAATTCTTTACTACAAGTTACTGCATCTTCAAAAAACATTTCATAAAAATCACCAAGTCTATAAAACAAAATAGAATCCTTATATTTTTTTTTAGTTTCCATATACATTTGCATCATAGGTGTTAAAGCCATTATTATCCTTCTTTCTTCTCAAAATATTATACCAAAAAAATATTTAAAATACAATAAATATTAATACAAATTTAATAGCCAAAATTTTACTTAAATAAAATAAAAAAAGAAGTACAAAAGTACTCCCATAAATTAATTATTTCTAGATTTTTTGGCAATCCTACATTCTTTGCATCTTACTGGATCATTAGTAAATCCTTTTTCTGCATAAAACTCTTGCTCGCCAACTGTAAAAGTAAATTCATTACCACAATCTTTACATTTAATGATTTTATCTTGCATCTTTTTCCCCTCCTTTAAGAATAGTTATTAGGAAATATAACATTAACTTTAAAAACATTCTTAAAGGATAATATTTAATTTTTCTAATCAACTTAAGTGTATTATACCATATTTATATAAAAAATCAAGCAAAAACAATATTTTTTCATAGTAAAAAATCCTAAAAAAATTTAGGATTCTTTTTATAGGCAAAATATCCAACAAATATATAACCTAATTCACTTCTAATATAATTTATTAATTCTTGATTAGTTAATATATCAGTTAGATTTTCTGGTGGTTGTCCCCATCCTCTAACATGACTCCAACTTCCATCTAAATTATTTCTTATAAAATGGAAATCATACGGCTTTACTCCCAAAGCAAGCTTAGTTTCACCCCTCTCTAACTTATCATAAAAACTAGATTTTCTAATCATTAAATGAAACTCTTCAAAACTATCATAAAGATACCGAATTAATTTTCTTCTTCCACACTCTATGTAGTTTTTATATCTACCAGTTTTTCCTAAGCTGCCAAAATTAGTATTATTCGCATTTACTACATCTAACGCATATGCAAAACAATTCACATTAGAATACCCTGTAAAAGTTTTATTATAAAATTTTGTATATGTATCAAAACTTGGCGGATACGTATTATTTCTTATCTCTTCAATAATACAATTAGTCTTGGTATTTAACGTATTAAAATCAAATACACTTTCATATGAACAATTCATAACTACATCTCCTTAAATTATTAATTTGACATTTAAAAAATCATATATATTATATCATTTAAAATGATTATTTACAAGTATTATGTAAAATATTTCATATACATCCTAAGTTTACAAGTATTATTGATATAATCGTTGCAACAGCATCAGCTATAAGACCAGCCAAAAGTACTCCCCTTATTTTCTTTAATTTAATGGCACCTAAAAATACAGTAATAGTGTATAAGGTTGTTTCATTTGCACTCATTATAATAGAAGCCATTTTACCTGCCTTACTATCTGGTCCTAATGTTTTAAAAATATCCATTACTGCTGACATTGATGCACCGCCTGATAACGGCCTTAATATACATAGTGGTAGAATTTCTTGTGGTATACCTAATTTTTGTAATATTGGCTTTACAGGAAATATTAGAATATCCATAGTGCCAGTGCTTTTTATTAGTCCTATTGCAATAGTTATGGATAAAATATATGGAAATATATTATATACAACCTTTAATCCATCCATAACACCATCTATAAAATATTTAAATACATCTATTCTTTCTTTTAGGCCAACTATTAATATTATAAGTATTGTCATTGGTATAATTGATACTATTAGATAATTTAACATATATCCTCACTACATTTTTTTATTTAATACTTTTATACTAATTATTCCAACTACTAGTGCAATAAATGTTACTATCCAAACTGGAATAATTATAGAGTTTGGATTCTCAGATCCATATAAAGCTCTTAGAGCTATCATGCTTGTAGGTATAAGTTGCAAAGAAGCTGTATTTATTAATACAAATGTTGTTATATTATTATTAGGAATAGATTTTATTGGATTTTGTTTTTGAAGTTCTTCCATTGCTTTAATACCATTAACAGTAGACGCATTTCCTACACCTAAAACATTTGTAGCTATATTCATACTCATATATTCAATAGCCTTATCTGAAAGTTCTTTTTTATCAAATAATTTATATATAAACCCTTTAAATACTTTCGAAAATCTCTTAATTAATGACGTTTTTTCAAATATATTAAAAATGCCACTCCAAAAGCATGTCATTGCAACAAGTGCTATAATATTATTTATTGAATTTTGTCCACTTTCCATTATATTAGTTATTATATTTTCCCCACCGCCAGTAAAAACACCAATAATTATACTACTAATCATCATAAAAGCCCAAACTTTAGACATATTAATTCATCACCTTACTTTTAAAATATATGTACTATCCACCGTTTATATTACTTAGCATATTATAATAATTCTGGAATATACTTTTATAGATAGAGGTGATTTTTTGAAAGGTTTTAAAATAAATCCTGACCAAAATTATAGTAATAAAATAATTGAAGGAATTTACAAAAAAAATGGACATTGCCCATGTAGAATAACTCAAGATAATTCTACACTTTGTCCATGCGATGAATTCATACATAATAAAATCTGTAGATGTAAACTCTACGTACCCATAGCAGATAATGATTAAACACATATAATACTAAAAAATACATGAAAATGCAAAGAGTATTTTATTCATTTGCATTTTCATGTATTTTCTAACTATATATCTTTTTATTATTAGGATACATATCTTTTAAAGTTTTATCTAATTTTTTGGCTTTTAAAGTTCTTTTAAAACTATCTGATGAGTAAAAAAACACTTTACATAAAAGTTTTGAAACAATATTAATAAAAAGAACTATTAAAAAAGCATTTATAAAAATCTGTATTAATATTACAGGTTGTTTAAATATATCTAAATAGTCTATATTTTGTATTTTTACAACTTCAATTACTTGATTTAAATTTTCTATTAAATTTGTGTATAATTCATTCATATTTACTTCTCCATTTATATGATCTTAGATAATCATAATTACTACATATATTATTCCTTTAACAAATACACAGGTATTATATCATTATTTACATAAAATTTCAATACTACTATCTATTTAATTTTTTTAATTCTCTTAAATCTTTAAAAAAATCTTTAATAATAGTAGAGCACTCCTCTGCCTCATTTAAATACTCATATTCTACTTTATGTGTAAAATTGTTTTCAAGTAAATTTGTTACTGAACCTACAGCACCATTTTTTAAATCTTTGGCACCTATATATACTTTTTTTAATCTCGACTGTATTAAAGCACCAGCACACATTGGGCATGGTTCCAATGTAACATACATTTCTACATTTTCTAATCTCCAACTTTTAAGCTTATCACATGCCTTCTGTATGCATAATATTTCAGCATGTGAAATAGAGTTTTCCTTAGTTTCTCTTAAATTATGGGCTCTTGCAATTATATTTCCATCCTTAACTAAAACAGCCCCCACAGGTACCTCAAGTTTTTTATATGCTTTTTTTGCTTCATTTAAAGCCTCATACATGTATTTATTCATTATTTTCTCCCTCATTTGAAAAATATTCTTGTATCCCAGTATATATTCCCCAAGCCAATTTATTTTGATAATCATCTGTCCTTAAAAGTCTGGTTTCCTCAGGATTTGATAAAAAGCCACATTCTATTATTACAGTAGGAATTTGCAATTTATCCATTATATATACGTCTGTTATTGACAAGGGACTCCTATTATTCTTAAACTGTATATTTTTATTTAAATTACTTTGAATAAACTCTGATAATATTTTACTATTTTTATTTGTTTTTTGATAAAAAGTTTGCCATCCTCTATATGCCTCAGATGGAGGATATTTATTTAAGTGTATAGAAATAAATATATCCGCATTGCTATTATTTCCTATATCCACTCTATTTTTTATATCACTTACTTTTTTATTACGAATACTTTTACTGTCTATTGAATATATACCATTCTCATCACTTCTTGTTAAAATTACCCTTGCTCCACTTTGCTCTATTAATGTCTGCAATTTTAAACTAATATTTAAATTTATTGCCTGTTCAGTTGTTCCACTAAATCCAACTGCCCCCTCATCGCCAAGTTAAATACAATTGCACAAAGACAAGTTATAAATATAAATTTAATCTTTTAGACTAAATTTAAAACTTAAATATTATTACTATTTTTTTATCTTCATATATTTTTATTTTTTCTACTAGTTCTTTCATAATTTCATTTGTAAATTCTTTTCCAGATTTAAAGTCATCTATAATTTTACTTAATCTTTTTATTGAGATGTTTCTTTCACACTCTTTTTTTAATTCTTCAACTTTATTTTCATATTCTTTTAATTTTTCTTTTAATTTATTATAACAAATCTTAAATTTCTCTGTAGATATTTTCTTTTCTACCCTATCATTATATAATATATTAATGTTATTATCAATTTTCAGCTTTAAATTTTTATATTTTTGTAGTAATTTATATGATATATTTATATTTTTGTACCCTCTTATAATAGTATTAGTGGCTTTATCAATTTTTATATATTTCAACTTATCCTTTAATTTTTCTATTACTATCTTATTTAATACATTTTCTTGTATAGTATGACCTCTATTACAAATTTCTGGAAATCTATAAATCATTCTACATTTATAATACCAACATTTGACCGGTGGATTTATTAAATTATTATGATTCTTTGTTCTACTCCTATATTTATACTGCATTTTTGCATTGCAATGCCCACAATACACTAAATCTTTTAATAAATATTCATATTTAAATTTTGGCTTTGAAAATTTTTTATTTCTTATTTCTTCTACTTTTTTAAATTTTTCTTGACAAATTATTGGTTCATGAGTATTCTCTATAAAAATCCAATCTTCTCTAGGAGTTTTTTTTCTTTTTCTAGTCTTAATATTATATTTACTTTTATTTATAATCATTTTTCCAGTATAAAATGGATCTGATAATATTCTTGAAATTGTATCTTGAGTCCATTTTTCAATAATAGCTTTTTGACCTTTATATAGTTTAGGTGTTAATTCTTGCATAGCATTTAAATTGTTTGCTATTTGCGATTGAGAAAATCCCTGAATATACATATCAAAAATAAGTTTTACATTGCTAGCAACATTTTCATCTATTATAACTTTATACTTATCTTCTTTATCTTTTTTATAACCATAAGGGACATTGCTTTCTACATATTTTCCTTGACTTTTGTAGTTATCTAAAACAGCTCTTATCTTTTTTGAAATATCTTCTACATAGCATTGATTCATTATACCTCTCATCATTATAGTGTCATCAATCTCATATCTTTCTCCACTATCAATCATTTCAGTAACTGAAACAAATCTTATATCATTATCTGGGAAAAAAACTTCCGTATAATATCCTGTTTTATTTTTATCTCTAGTAAGTCTTGATATATCTTTTACAATTACCATATTTACTTTGCCATTTAATAGATCACATATCATTTCATTAAAAGCAGGTCTTGAATCTAGCATACCAGAATATCCATTATCCTCATATTCTTTTATAATTGTAATCCCATTTTTATTTGCATAATTGTATGCAATCTCTTTTTGGGCAGTTATACTATTATTTTCATTTATATCCTCTTTAGATAATCTCATATATACACAGGCTTTATAATTTTTCACCATCTACACCTCCGTAAATATATCATATTTATAATTAATATAAATATGATTTTCTTTATCTATTTGAATATTATAGATAATTTCTGATAACATTTCTGCTGTCCACTTCTTACAATCTAATAAATCATTTGTAACCTTTATAAGTTGTTTCTTAGAAATTTTAGCTCTATCCTCTTTTTTATTTTGTAAATTTTCTATTTCAGATTTTATTGACAATTTTCTTTCTTGTTCACTTTTATAAAGTTTTTTATAGTCATCTAAATCAATTATTTCTTCTTTTAAATCAATATATAAAGATGAAATAATATTTTCTACTTTTTTTAATTGCTTCTTTAATAACTCAATATTATCATTAAATACTTTATTAGAATTATTGTTATAATTTTTTTCAATAATTTCTTTTAACTTATCACTCTTTATAATCTTATTTAATTTTTTGTTTATAGTATCATAAATTATTTTATTAAAAGATTTCTCAGCAAAAGCTTTATATTTTCTTTCACAGCTTATATTTTTTCCTTTTCTATATGTAGAACCACATATTAAATCTGTATATTTTACTTCGTAATTTTTATCTCGCCTTACTTTAACTTGCATTTTAGTACCACACTCTTTACAATATACAATTCCATTTAACCCCCAAACATATAAAGGATTTCTAATTTTTTTTCGTATTTCTAATTTTCTTTGCACTCTTTCAAATTGCTCTTTAAAAATTATGGGCTCATGAGTATTTTCTACAATCTTCCAATCTTCTCTTGGAACTGTTTTTACTTTTTTTGATTTATAACTTAAATTTAAACGCTTTCCATATTCAGTATGACCTAAATATACTTTGTTTTTTAATAGTCTTCTAACAGTTTCGCTTTTCCAATTATACTCACCACTTCTTGCACCACCAAAATCATAATAACTAGGACATTTGATTTTTTGTCTTTTTAAATGATCTGCTATTTCTTTTGCTGCAACCCCATTATCAAACATATCAAATATAAGCCTAATTACCTTTGCTTGACTCTCATTTATTACTAATTGATTTTTATTTTCTTTTGCCTTATCATAACCATAAGGAGCCAATGCTCCCAAATATAAACCTTTCTCTTTTCTAGCCCATACTGCTGTTCTAACTTTTCTCGAGATATCTTTACTATACCAATCATTTATAAGAGTTTTAAATTGAATCATATCATTATTAGAATTTTTAATATATGTATCTACATTATCTAGAACTGATATGTACCTTATATTTCTTTCTAAAAAATAGATTTCAATATAATAATTTGCCTCAAAACTATTACGGCTTAATCTGGACAAGTCTTTTGTTACTACTGTATTTATAATGCCTTTTTCTATATCAAATAACATTTTTTGGAATGCAGGTCTATCTGTATTTAATCCTGTATATCCGTCATCAATATAGAAATCTACTAATTCAAAATCTCTTCCTAATTCTTTAATTTTATTCTCTATGATTGTTCTTTGACTAACTATACTATCACTTACTTCTTTATCACCATCATCTTGTGATAATCTCAAATATCCTGCTACTTTAAACTTTTTGTATTCCATAGCTTGTTGCTCTCCTTTCATAAAAAAAGATAGCAACTAACTTTTTACAATAATATTCTATACTAGTATTATTGTAAAGACGACTTTCATTAATTTAGTTACTATCTTTTAAAATACATTACAGTTTAACCTTTGAAGAGCATATCTACTTAATATATCATATATAACATCTTCATCAACTTTATTATAGCTTTTAGATATTACTATATATTCTTTGTTTTCAACAACAAATTTTTCTGTATTTTCAGTTTTTGGCATATTTTCCCCCCTTGATAAACTCTATTCCCTAAAATAAAAAATATTACTCATCAAGTTTGTCATTGACAGAATTGTTCTTTTTCTTTCATCTTCGTAATTGTTTTCAAAAGAACATAAATCTGAGTAAGTGTTGTTTTGGAATTTAAAATTTAACATTACATATTTGAATATTTATTATCGTTGTGTTATTATATATTAGGTGATTAAATTGGAAGAATTGGTAAAACTTTCCCCACAAAAATTCTACACATATATTAAAAGCAATATATATTACGGATTTGTAGATAAAGCGGAAAAAAAATACTATCCTACTGATTTTGAAAATGTTGATATAGATAGCTTATATATCTTACAATCTCCCAAACAAGTAATTAAAAATAAATGTGCTTGGTGTTGGGATGTTGTTGAACTTTTAAGATATTATTTAGATGCCAAAAATTTGTATAATGAAACTTATTATATTGAATATATAAACGATAAGTTAAAAATTCACAATACTCATACTTTTATTATTTTTAGGCAAAATAACAAATGGTATAACATTGAAGACAATTCTTCTTCAAATGAAACAGGTGTGTTTGAATATAACTCAAAAGAAGAAGCAATAGAGGCTATCTCAAGTTCTTTTAAATCATGGATTAAAGAAATATATAATTTAAGTGATTTATCTAGTGGTTATATTCTAAACCAATACTCAAAACCAAAGTATGGAATAACTGCTCAAGAATTTCAAAACCATTGTAAAAAGGATCTGTCTACTTGACTTCTAAATAATTTTAAAAAAGGATGGCTTTCAACTCATGCCATTCTTACTCAGTACGTTCTATATTTAATTTTCATTTTATAATCAGTACTTTTTTTCAAAGTATTTTAATTTTATAAATTCAAAAATATAAGGATAGTTTATTTTAATATTTTATAAACTACCCTGTAAACCTTTTTTTATTTTTTTGAATATGCAAAAATTATAGCTTGATTTTCTACTTACCTATAAAATTATGTTTATAGCCATGTCTTTAATCCTATCTATAATATCAATTTTGTTCTGTAATTTATCCCCTATCCATAAAAAAAATAAAGTGAAGTAACGCACCCCATTGCTTTATTTTTAAAAGGTTAGTTGTTTATTCTTTTTGTACAATAAGAACGCCCCCTCATCTGGTAACCCATGTCCTGCATCAATTACTATAACTTTATTGGTTATAGGAAGTGCATTTACCTTAGCAGTTTGATTCGATACTTTTACTACATTAACTATACTGTATATTACAGTAATAATACCTATAATACAGCAAAATAAACATATACTTTTTTTATATTTTGATAATTTCAAATTATATCACCTTATACATATATATGCACTTTATAAAATATAATACAAACAATTAAAAATCATATTTATTTATCAAAAATATCACAAAAAATCAATTTATAAACTCATGATATATTTCAATCTCTTTTCCGATCCAAATTATTATTAATAATTTCTGTAGGATACAGATATTCTTTAACAAAAAAAATAAGTAATATAATAATCACTAAAGCTATATATGAAATATATTTTTGTTTATCTGTCATTTTCAAACTTATCACCCAATATATACTATGTATATCGAATATAATTTATATTAAAAATGTTAATAAAAAAAGTATTAAACATCTAAGTATTTTTTCAAAAAATAATGTAATAATTGCAAAAGGCATTAAAAACTTAATTTGCCTTGTATATGCATACATTATTAAATTATAATCTTTATTATTTAAAATTGGCTTTAAATAATTAGATGATATATTTAAAGATTTCTTTATTGCATCAACTTCCAAGATTCCCCTAGGAATAATTGAAATTATGCAAAATAACAAATAAATATAAAATATATTATCTATTTTTGAAACTAAAATGAATATAAAGCAAATAATAAAAGCTAAAATCTCAATATTTGATAATATAAAGTTAACCCTCTGTAACCCCTTAGATTGCATCGAATGTGCACATTCATGTGCTATAAGACATACTCTTGTATATTTGTTGTTTCTTCTACTTTCTGATATATATATAGTATCTTTAAAATATACATAATAACTATTTTTAATATCTTTATCAAAAACTACCTTAGAAGTTTTATTTCCTAATTTATTTAAAATTGTTTTTGCAATCTCTTCATTAACTGGCAATGTACTTGAAATTTGATTTAATGCACTATCATTATTCTGCTTGCCTAGACATTTAAATTTATCTAAAAAACTCATTAAAAATCAACTATCTCCTTAATTGCGTCTCCCATTACTTTTTGAACATTAGCTAAGTATATATTTATTTTCATTTCGCACTCAAGCATTTTTCTTATATTCTCATTTTGAACTAAAATTGAGTATAAATTCTGTAATTCTGTTTCCTCTGATTTTGATGTTTCACTACCATTTAGATATTTTAACTGTTGAGATTTTTGTTTACTTTTAAATTCCTTTAGCATATTAAAAGCATTTTCATCTTTTTTTACCTCATTTTTTAAATTTATAAATTCTATATATTCATTTGAGTTTTTTAAACTCTGGGCCAATTCATTTAATTTTTTATTAAAATCCATTTTTATTCATCCTTTCAATATAAAAATATTATATAATACAAAAAAGATAAAAGCAAATACTTTTATCTTTTTATTTAAGAATTTAAATCAGAATCTATCTACAATTATCGCACTATATGGATATATTTTTTCAATACTATTACTAGCAGATGTTGTAAAAATGATATTACTATTTTTTAGCACGCTTTTTAAAACTTCTATATCTTTTAAATGATATGTTTTATCTGACCTATTAATAATAATGATTAACACATTATTTAAATAATTTCTTTTATATATTAATAAATCTTGAGTTAAATACAAAAATTTAAAATCTCCAGAACATGCTAAATTATTTTTTTTGATATTTGATAATTCTTTTATATAGTTTATAAAAGTTTTATCTTTGCAATTCCAATCAAAATACTTTCTGTTTTCTAGATTACCTCTTCCCATCATAGCAATTTCATCACCATAGTAGATACACGGAATCCCAGGAAATGTAAACTGCATCGTTAGTAATAAAGGCAACATTTTTCTTGAAAATTCAATTTGTTCACGAGTGAATTCCCTTTTTCCCTCATTTGCAAGTCTATTACTTATTCTTTCAATATCATGAGTAGAAATCAAATTCATAAGCAAATTTATAGAATACTTAGGATAATGCTCCAAAATTCTCATTGTCCCCGCATATATATTTAAAAAATCTCCATATTTAATATAATTATATGCAGAGTTAAAGAAAGGATAATTCATTACAGTATCTATTTGTTCACCTAATAAATACCTTCTTCTAGTTCCATACATATCAAATTTTTCAGTTGCATCTTCCCAAACTTCACCTATTATAATTTTTCCGCCATACTTTTTTATTGAATCACATAATATATCAATAAATTCATTTGGTAACTCATCAATAACATCCAGTCTAAAACCATCCGCACCTCTTTCAAGCCAAGTCTTTACCACACCGTTTTTACCACAAATATATTCAATATACTCAGGTGAAAACGTATCAACAGCAGGCAGTCCATTAGCATCTCCCCACCAACCTTTATAGCTGTTAGGATAAGTAAAAAAATTATTTTTAAACCAAGGATAATAAATACTAGACTTTGAATTAAATGCTCCTTCATTTGGATATCTTTTAAACTTATTAAAGTAAATGCTATCTGCGCCAACATGATTAAACACACCATCCAAAATAATACTTATTCCCATTTTGTGTGCTTCATCACAAAACTGAGTAAAGTCTTTATTTTTTCCCAACAATGGATCTAACTGCATAAAATTAGCAGTATTGTATCTATGATTTGAATGTGCCTCAAATATGGGATTAAGATATATAATATTTATACCAAGTTCACGTAAATACGGCAATTTTTTACGTATTCCATCTATATTTCCACCATAATACGTGTTATTCTTTACATTTACTCTGCTTGAATCATCCACAATATTTAAATATCCTGTTTCAACTATTTTCCTATCAGGGAGAATTCCATCTTGCAAAACTTTATCCCTGTAAAAGCTATCTGGAAATATCTGATACATTACAGAATTTTCAAAACCAGTTTTCTTACAATCCAATTCTTTATCATATACTGTAACTTGCCATTTATTGTAAGTATCATTACAAATTTTAGCATTATTTGTTAGCGGATCCAAAACAATATTTAATAATTTGTTATTAAATATTATTTCAAAATAATAAAAATAATATCCAATTTTTAAAAATTTAACTTCAGTAGAATATACATCATCGCTAATTTTTTTTAATAAATACTCTTTAGCTTGGTATCTCTCCCACTTTCCATCTTCAAATAATACCAATTTCACATCAAATTGACCATTTAGTTCTTCAATTTTAATATTAAATTTACATGTAGAATTTGAACAAATGGCACCAAATGGCCGTTTAAATTTTTCATTCCAAGAATTAAAATATACTTTCATTATAAAAACAACTCCTTTAATTAAATTTGTCAAAAAATATAAACTTACACTTATATATACTACATATATAGGTATAAGTCAATATATTTATTATATTTATTATGGATCTATAATGTTTTTTAGCCTATTTTCCATATTTTTTATTTTATTATAATATTCTAATGTAATATTAGAATTTCCTTCATCATATCTTTTTATTTCTTCACTCAACATAATATATTCAATTTTATTTTTATTAATATCTTTTAACACAGTAATAGGTTCATTCATAATCATATCCTTTTCTACCTGCTTTAAATTTCCATCTTGATCTTTTGTTACATTCTTTTTAAATTCAATATTTGCAATTACACTAAAATTTTCTTCATTATCTTCAAAATTTCCATAAAAATTTCCTAAACTATATATTGCGTATACAGGTTTATCTATTTCCACTTCTTCTATTTGTTCCTGTACATTAGTATTCCCTGTTCCAAGTACTACGTCAACTCCGGATAAAAAAAGTTTTTCTACTATATTTTTTTGCTCATATGTAATAACGTTAGAATTATTTGTAGGAACATTTAAATATGCAACAATAAAATCTACATTTTTTGAATTTAAATATTCCAAATCGTATTTTAAATTCTCATCTGAAAATATATTTACCATATTTGTATTATTTTTATTTAATTTTTGATTTGTCTTTGTAGTATATGATAAAAATCCTATAGATATTTGATTTTTACTTATTATAATTGGATCTTTTCTTGTGTTAGTGCTATTTGCCCCAATTTGATTAATTCCATTTTCATCTAAATTCTCAATAGTCTTTATTAATCCACTTTCATTTTTATTAAATATATTGTAATTTGCAAGAGCAACAGTAGAAATATTAGAATTTTTTAGTAATTTCATTATCCCCTCAAAATCATAATTTTCTTTTAATATTGATCCACTTACACTGGCAGTTATAATATCATATGTATTTAATTTATCTATAACTTGAGTTAATCCTAATATATTATTATAATTTTGTAAAACTTTAAAGTTTCCTAATTTTTCAGATGCGCTAATATCACCAATTCCTGCAAATTTAAGTGAATACTCTTCCTTTAATATAATTTCTTTTCCCATTACTTTAGATATTATACTATCACAATAATTATATAATTTTAATTGTTTCTTTTCTTTTTTTCCAAAAGTATATAGAGTTAAAATATATGCTTGATAAATTACAAAAACTAAAACTAATAAAAGTATAATAAGTATAATAATTTGTCTTTTTGTAATTTCGTTTTTTTCATTTTCATTACCATCAACTTTTTGTATTTTCATATAAATTCACCATATTTTTATTATAATTAAATATGATGATTTTTATACTATAAATTGCTACAAATTTGCATTTGAATATTTGATAATTTATCTTTTTTTACATTTACTAATTTTGTCATATTTTGTATTATATTATTTTGTTTCAAACACTCTGAATTTGAATTTACAAACTTCTTTTCCTTATTTAATGATTTAGCTAAATCGTTAATTTTATTAAAATCCAATTTATTATAACTTTCATACCACTCATTGCACTTTTCTTTATAGTTTTCCACTTTTTTCAGTAAATTTTGCACTGATTTATCTATTCTATCCTTAAAATCTCTATTAAAGACAAACGCCTTTGTTTTATTTATAAAATCTTTTACAAAATTGTAAAAAATATTATTTTTTAAATATTTATTTGCTACAATATCTATTGTTGCCGAAACAGCCTCTTTCAAACCTCCTTTAAATGATGCATTTACTATAGTTGAAATATCTCTTAAACAATTTTTAGGAATATTTAAAAATTTTACTCCCTCTTCAATACTACTTTGAATAGCCGTACTTAATATTTTTTTAAAATCTCTACTTTCAAACGATTTTCTTACATCAAGTAAAATATTCTTAATAGGTTCACTTACCGGCATAGTTTTTATAACATAATCTGCTCCCTTTCCAATTGTGTTTTGTACAATATTAGAAAAAGCTTTTTCAGTATTTTTTACCTCAAGATTTAAACTTTTATCTAAATTAATTTCATTATTTAAGTTATTAAAACTTAAAGTATTTTCCATATTATCACTCCTTAATTAATTTTTTTAAATAAAAATATGCTAAAAAATATATAAAACTATTAAAATCCAATATAATTTTTCCAAAAAATGTATTTAACAGTATTTTTTTATATTCATTATTTTTTAGTACAAAAAATACTAAAAAAAATATATTTATTGCTAATATAACCATAAAAATAGCTAAAATATTAAATTTTTTTTCAATTTCATTTTGTTTTATTTTTTCCATTTCAAATAAATAATTATGTGATTCTTTTAAAATTTCATATGAATCCCCACCATTTATATAATTTAATTTTAGCAAATATATAATATTCCCAATTTCTCTGATGTTAATTTCTTTGATTAAATTATCAAAAGCTTGTCCAATACTAAATCCACTACTTATTAACGTGTTAAAATTATCTATATACCTTTTTATATATCCATGTATTTTTATTTCTTTAAACCCTAAAATAATATTATTTGTACTTTTTGAAAAACTTTGGAGATTAATTATTAAAAGAATAAATTCTTTTTTTATCTTCGAATCTATAAAATTTACTACAATTTCTATAATAGTTAATGGAAAAAAAAGTATAATTACTGAAAATAAAATAGAACTAATTATTAATTTTGAATAATTAAATAAAATGAAAAAGCATATAATTGATATAATAAATGATGTGTATATAATGGTATATGAATTAAATAATTTTCCTTTTTTTGACAGCTTTTTAGTTAAATTTTCTAGATTCATTTCAATTTCTTTAAAACATTTTAATCTATTTACAAAAATTTTTATTAAATTTTTAAACATTTAGTTTGTAAATCTCCTTAACATAATACTTATTTTTGTTATTTACGCTTACTTTACCTATACTACTTATTTTAAAATCCTTCATATATATAATATAATTGATGCTATTATATAATAAATTTTGTATAAACTCTTCACTATATTTTTCAGCTTTTTTATCTCTTTTAAAAAGTAAAGTAAGTCTATCTATCACATTATAAATAGAATTAGAATGAACAGTTGCAAGACCCATATGTCCAGTACTTATAGCATCAATAAAAATAGAAGTTTCTCCCCCTTTTAATTCACCTACTACTAATACATCATTTGACATTACCAGACTATGTTTCAATAATTTTTCTAATGTTACATTATTTTTCTCCTTGTCAATTATTACTTCTCTTTGAATTAAATTCTTATTCTTTATATATAATTCACTTGTTTCTTCATTAACAGATACTGAAACATTATCCGGAATCTGTTTTAATATTGCTCTTAATAGAGTAGTTTTTCCACTTCCTCCCTTTCCAGCAATAATAATATTCTTATATTTATTTAAAATTTCTATAAGCACTTTATATGACATTCTATCTAACATTTTGTATTGGTTTAACAAATCTAACAATGTTAAATTATCAGTATATCTGTGTATTCTAATAACTAAACTATCATCTAGCGCATTAACTGGAGAAATTCCCGCCTCCAATCTTAATTTATTTTTCTTATCACTTACTACTATAATTGGATTATCATAATTAATAGTTTTATTATTTTTAGTTATAGTATAAATAATATATTCTCTAAACTCTTCCCTACTACAAAAACTTTCCTCTACTTTTTTCCATTTTCCCATTTGCTTTATATATACAACGTCATATTGAACTACTCTTATATCCGTGATTTCGTTATTATCTATATATTTTTGTAATATTCCATATCCAAATATTTTATCTATGACTTTATTAATTATATCAGTATAGTTAAAATTATCTGGTAAAAAATATTTTAAGCAGATATATTCTTTAATTTTATCTTCAAAAAATTTTTTATTTTCATCCTTTATATATCTTGAATAATTAACAGTTATATAATTTATAACTTCATCAATATCCACACTTTCAACAGTATTCTTCTTAGTTTTAAATTTTTTTGGGCTATACTTTACTTCAAAAGGATTAATCAACATATTTTTTACCAATCCTATTTATAAATTTAATAATCCCATTACTTTTATTTTCTTTCAATCCCAAAATATTATAAAGTTTATCTAAATTAGTATTAACATTTAATTCACTTATTCCACCATTTATATAGCCTTCCATTTCCTTATAATAATCAAATATTGCTATAATTTTATATCCAGAAAGTAATGATTCTATTTGCTTTATATCTAGCGAGTCTCTTTGCATTTTATTTACAATGATATATATTTTACCATTTTCATTGTCCCAAAACTTTGTTATTAATTCAATATATTTTATAGCCTGCCTTATGCTCATATAATTTGCATTTACTACAAACATTATTTTACTTGCTATTGTTAAAGTATATGGAACTACATCCAAAAATGGTGAAGATGGTAAATCAATTACTATATAATCAGATTTATTATATACACTTCCATATATTTTTTCATAATATTTATTTGATAGTCTATTTTGGCATTCAAATAAACTACAATTATTTGTTATATACCATAAATTTTTATTTTTTGCATCCTTTATCATATATTTTGAAATTATATCATTTACCTCGTTTGAGTTATCAATATTTTCAACTATTTGAGTTAATGATGATTCGTTAGGATTAATATTATTAATTATATCGATTGAGGGATTTTGAATATCCATATCTAATAATGATACTTTGAGATTAAAATTTTTAGAAATATTTTTTGAGATTATACTTGATACTATTGATTTTCCACTTCCACTTGTTCCATAAACTGCAATTATTTCCTTTGAAACAGCGTTATTTTTTATTACATATTTTTCAGCGGGTTCATTTACTTTAATATTGTTATCTAAATATACAACTTTTTCATCTTCAATTATACTTGAAATAATCTCATCTACATTTATTACCTCTCCTTCAATTATATTAAATACCTCATTAGCAAATAGGAATTCCTTATATTCATTTGTTAATTTTTCAACAATATATATAATTCTTATATCTTTATTAGCAATTTTCATTTGTTTTATATATAATTTTTCATCAATATTACCGGGTAAATTATCTCTTGTAACAACTATATATTCACCTTTATTCTTAGATAAAAATTCAATCACATTTTCCTTTAAATCAATGTCATACAAATATACTCTTTCATTAAATACGTCATCTATTTTAGATTTAATTTCTTTATTATTTAATGCTACTAATACATTCATTTTATCCTCCTTCTATCAACTCATTTTCATAATCACTAGACTTTACTTTTAAAATTGATGCACAATTACAAAAACCCAATAACATACTCCCCTTTTCAAGCCTAACTATTTTTTCCAAATTTTGTTTTGTCATTATATTTAATTTTTCAAATAATTCAGTATCTGAAAATTCAATTTTAAAAAATATTTTAAACTCAGAATTATTTAGTATACTCTTACCATAACTTCCTTTTTCAAGTTTAAAAAAATCGGACATATCTTGTGTAATACATATAATACTTGCTTTTTTCTTTCTTATTGTTTTATACATTTGCGATATTAACATACCAACTGCATTATCCTTGTAATTTATATATTTCCAAATTTCATCTATATATATTAAAACTTCTTTAGTATATAATTGACTTTTTAAATTTTTATTTATTTTACGTAACAAATATTGCGTTATAATACTTAATTTTTCTCCGCTTAAATTAGCTGTACAAAATACACATCCAAAATTGAAATCTATAGTGGAATGATCCGAAAATATTTCATACTCATTTATTATAATATTAATCTTTTTTATTGTTTTGTTATTTTTTAAATATTTAACGATATCTTTTAAACAAGGAAATTCATTATTAGATTTTATAGTTTTTTCTACATAAATAGAATTTTGACTATTTTTTTTATATAAACTTTCCAAATTTCCATTTATATACTTTTCTGAATATACTTTAATAATAGCTGTTTTTAAACTTTCCTTTTCAACTTCTTCTAAATGTACAATACTCTCTATAAATAAAATAATTTCTTGTATCTTTTCTTCAAAAAAATTATTTCCATTAATTGAAATATCCTCTTTAGTAATTTCAAAAATATTAATATATTCTTTTTTCAAGTTATTACTAAAGTCTAATATTTGTATTCCAAGTTTTTGAGCTAAAAAAATATATTCTGCTTCTAAATCAAATACGTATTGTATTTTTCCTTTTAAAAAATGTCTAAGTATTAATAATTTTGTAAAGTATGATTTTCCACTTCCGCTACTACCAAATATAGTAACATTTGAGTTTAAATAATTATTGTCAAAAATATCAATTATACATAATCTATTATCATTTTTTGTATATCCAAAAACTATTCCATTTTTATCAAAAACAGTTTTGGTATAAAAAGGAAATATATTACACAAAGCAGATGTAGTAATATTTTTATATAATTTTTTCATTATATTATTAGAATAATTGTTTAATGGTAATGTTGCTAAATATGAATCTAAATTTCTAAAATTAGTTATATTTGAATAAATTTGATGTGAAAAAAGTTTACTTTGAAACAATTTTACTATTGAAAATAATTCTTCTTTATTTTTAGAATAAAAAGTTATAATAATATTTAATTTAAAAACTTCCTCATTATTAATTTGTATATTTTTCCTTAAATTTCTTGCATCTAATTCTTGTTTATTTAATATATCAATATCTATTTGATTTTCATTTGAAGTTTTTATTTCAGATTTTGAACTTGATATATAATATGATAATTCTTTTAATACTTTTAATGTATCCTGTTTTTGAATATATATGCTCATATCGTACATATTATTTTTATCTATAGATTCAATTATCTCTAAAAAAGTAATATAAGATGGATAATCATATATATCTATGCTAATTACATACTTATCATCTAACTTTAAACATTTAAAATTTGTATTATCTAAACAAGCTGGATATACACTATACTTAATTTTTTCATTATTCATTATTTTTTTCCTCTAAACCTTATTTATACACTTATATAATAATTCTTCGTACTCTTTTTTTGTATTTATTTTTCTTACTTTACATCCAATCTCATCAAGTCTGTATATAACTTTTTCATAATCTCCAATACTAGATTTAACTTTAAAATTATCTGAAACTATAATATACATTTTTGTTTCATACATATCTTCCTGCCTTAATTTATTACTAATGTCTTGAATATATTTTAAATATATATCCTCAGAAATTTTACTATAATTAAGGTAATATTCTTTTATATATTTTTCTATATCTAGTCGTTTATTTAAAATTAAGATTTCAAAGTTAAAATTACATAGCCTTAAAAATTGATTATATATATTAATTATATTTAATTGAATATTACTAGACATGTCAAGTAATAGTACAGGAATTATTTCATAAATATATACATTTTCAATGCTATTATTTATCTGAGTTACAATATAATCATCTGTTATATTTTTAATTTTATATAAGTTATCTATTTCTTTAAATTTAATGATATACCTCCTTTTTGTATATACATTATTGCACAGATTATGTTATGTGTCAATATATTTTATATATTTTTTCATCGCAAATTTCGACAAAAAATTAAGTTATATATATATTATTTTTATGCACAGTTTTACTATTAGTAGCATATAATTAATATATAACAAAGTTAAGGAGATGAATAATATGAATAATAATTCAAATGATATGGGAAATATTTTAAATTCAAAATTAGTTGAACTATTAGCAAATATAGATAAAACTAAACTTGATCAAGTAAGCAAAATGGTACAAAATATGTCTAGTGATGATTTAAATAATCTTGTTGGAATGCTTAAAACTAAAAATAATAATTCAAATACATAATTATGGATAATACAAAATCCTTAAATCAAGAAAATCAAAAAAATATTTATGATTTAATACAAAGTATTCAAGCAAAGATTAACACTCAAGACAATACTGAACAATCAGAATTGAAAGAAAATAATAACACTAATACTAACCCAGATACCAATTTAAATATAGATAATCCGCAATCTATGTTAAATAATATTGATCTTTCAAGCATACTAAGTAGTTTGAACCTTAATGGTAATAACCAATCAAAAGAAGAAAATAACAGTTTTAATTTTGGTGATATAGATCCTAATACAATCTTCAAAATTCAAAGATTAATATCTAATTTTACTAAAAATGATCCTAAAAAAGATCTACTAAGATCATTAAAACCATTTTTAAGGAAATCTAGACAAGATAAATTTGGGGAATATATGACCATACTCTCTTTAATAGATGCAATAGATATTTTTGGTAGTAAAGGTAGTGATTAAATGTTTAACACATATCCATATTATAATAGATATACTAATAATTATTATAACAATATAAATAGATATAATCCTACCTTGTACCAAGAATTAAAAAAAACATCCGATATTGAATACAAAGAAATCAGTAAAAAATTAGAAACTACAGAAGATTCCAATAAAACCAATACTCAAAATTTTAATGAAAATACTAACAAAAATGATAAACAAGAAAATAAAAATGAAAACATTAAAAAAAGAAATTCAAATTTTTCAGTACAAGATAGTACTATATCATTATTTGGATTTAATTTTGAAATTGACGATCTTATTATTATTGGAATAATATTCTTGCTTTTACTTGATAATAATTGCAACTATAGCCTGATAATAGTGCTAGGTATGATATTCTTGAATATTAATCTTAGTAGTTTAAATCTTTTTTAATTGAACCTAATTGATTATAATAATCTATTAATAATTTATCTATTTTTACACTAGTCTCATATATTAAATCATATGAGTCTTCTTTTATTATTTGACTCTCTAATTGTTTTTTCAACAAATTAATCTCTTCAACAACCATATTAGTCATCTCCTCTACAACATATTTATACCACTTACGACTTACCTTGTCAATATTTGTTGTCAAAAAATCGAACGCAAGTTTCGACATTATTTCTAGTAATTTTCGACATTATTTTTACATAATAAAGTATATATATATATATATATATATTATGCATTATTTGGTTTATTATACTTAATAAATAATAAAAGCATATACTCAATTTTTAATAAAATTAAATATATGCTTCTAAAAATATCTTATTTTTGTTCTAATATAGATATAACTTGCCTATTCAAAGTTAATAAATTTAGAAAGTCCTTTATATCTTCTTTTTTTATACTTTCTAATATTTTTATATCCTCATAAACATCGTAATTATTTAATAAGCTCTCTATTATCCTTCTATAACTTATTCCTAAATTATCAGCTCTTCTAATAGACTCACCTATTTTTTTATTCTTTATAATCTTAAATGTTTCATCATCTATTTCAATATTCTTAATTTCTTCTAAATAATTAGATAAATCACTTTTTAATTTATTAATATTACTTGAATATCCACTAATTATTACATGAGAAAAAGAATCAGAACCCTCATAATCAAAATTTATTGAATCATTCAGTATACCTTTTGAATATTCCTTTTTAAAAAAATCTGTAATCTTAGAAAAATATAAATCTGTAATAAAGTCACAAATAATGCTTCTTCTTAATATTTCATTTCCATATACAACATCAAGTTTATATCCTATACATATCTGAGGCATATATATGTCCATTTTTTGTACTATTTCCCTCTGGAATACTTGTTTAGGTTCATCTTTAAAGAATTTTTTTATTTCAGATTTATTATTGTATTTTTCATAAATTTTAAGATTTTGCTCTATTAAATTAATTGTTTTTTCTACATCTACATCTCCAACTATTACCATAAACA
Organism: uncultured Clostridia bacterium; assembly: GCA_934130325.1. Classification (GTDB taxonomy): domain Bacteria; phylum Bacillota; class Clostridia; order TANB77; family CAG-465; genus CAG-465. The sequence goes on along the minus strand of CAKOYA010000002.1, from coordinate 38,089 downwards.
TATTTTGGGGACTGTAAAATGTATTATAGCAGGTATATAGATACTCCTTAGTTATATGTGATATAGATTCCACTGTACCAGCTATATCAATTCTTACCGGATTATTAATATACATAGCTTTTAATGCATTAAAATAAACAGAAAAATTTGGATCATCATCGTACATTTTTATTTCTTGAGCAATTATCCCTTGCTCTTTTTGTACATTTTCATCAGTAAAATATGGTGTTTTTACAAGCTTTATTAATAATTCTAATCCTTGTTCGAATTTATCAATTGTTTCAAAATAATATACAGTATGATCAAATGTAGTGTATGCATTTGACGATACACCTATTTTAGAAAATAAATCTAATGCATTAGCACCTTCTTGCTCAAATAATTTATGTTCTAAAAAATGTGCTATTCCATCTGGTACATTTTTCCTTTCACCAGTTTGTATATCTATAAAATCATTTGTAACAGACCCATATTTTGTACCAAACATTCCAATTTTTTTCTTAAATCCATTCTTTTTACATATATATATTTCTAGCCCATTACTTAAAATACATTTATATGTATTTTCTCCTAACTTTTCCGAAATACTAATCTCTATTTTATTCACAATCAGAACCTCCTAATAAAAATATTTCCTTTAGTTTAATTTTTTTAGCAATATCTATAACTTGAGATTTTGTCACATTAGAAATAAGATTTATCATTTTTTCTATAGATATCTGATCATTTTTATATATGATCAAATTTACAAACAACATTTTTGCAAGTGCAACTTTTGAATCATCCCATTCATTAAAGTCCGATATAACACTAGTTTTAGCAGCATTAAATTCTTCATCAGTAATATTACCAATGACAATATCATTCAATTCTTTTTCTATTACTTTCTTAGCTTTATTAAAATTCTCAGATTCTATACCCGCATATATAATTATAATATCTTTAAATCTATAATATCTAGATCTTACTGTATATGCTAAAGATTCTTTTTCTCTAAAGTTTTGAAACAACTTTGAACTTGGAGTTGAACCTAATATTGCATTATACAAACTTAATATGTAAAACTCTTCAATTGAAGCCTCTTCTACTTTTAATCCCATACTTATAACACTCTGAGTTGTATCACTTTTTTCAATAGTCTCATTCAAAGCTTTATCATTATGTTTTTCATGTTTATTATTAAAGTTAAGATTTTCATAAGAAATATTACTGTTTATGTCATTAAAAATTCTATTTACTTCACAATCGATTTTATCATATCCATTTAAATTTCCTGAAATAATAACTGTAATACATGAATTATTTAACATCCAAATATATCTTTGATACAAATCTTCAGATGTTATTTGTGATACAACTTTCTCAGTACCATACACATACACCCCAAAATTTTCACCATTGCACATAATTTCTTCCATTTTAGTTACAGAATACCTTAGTTTATCATCCTTTTTAGATTTTATTTTTTCTAATATCGCCTTTTTTTCTCTTTCAACTAAATCTTTACTAAACGTATTATTTTCTAAATTTGGTTCAGTTATTATATCATGTAAAAAGTTTACACACTTTATTATTACATCTTCATTTTCAGGTAAAAAATCTTTATTTATAGCCTCTATCAAAAATTCCACATTATATAAATCACCATATTTTTGAACATTAACATCAAATTCTGCACCAAATAACTCATACATATATTTTTCTATTTCTATTTGATTCTTATACTTCTTAGAGGATTTTGAAAGCAGTGATGCAAGTACTGCACTCTCAGATATTCCTTTTTCATTTACATTCATTGTAAAATTAACAGAAATATATACACTTTTAAATTTCTCTTTATTTATCTTATATATATTTATCATACTAACCTCCTATAAATTTAAAAGCCAAGTAAAAATTTCTTGGCTCTTATAAACTACAAATTATTTAATTTTTCTTTTACTAAATCACTCATCAATTTTCCATCGGCTTTACCAGCAGTTTTTGGTCTTAAATACTGCATTACCTTTCCAATATCTCTAGGAGATGTTGAATTTGTACTAACTACAGCCTCATTAATTAATTTTAATAAATCTTCTTTTGATAATTGTTCTGGTAAATACTTTGATAAAATTTCAATTTCCTTATTTAAATTTTCAACTATATCATTTCTTCCACCTTTAACATAATCTTCAATTGACTCTTTTCTTTTTTTCACTTCTTTTGCTACAATTGCATGCATTTCATCTTCAGACAAAGATTTTTGGGTATCTTTTTCTACTTGTAAAATGGCAGCCCTTAAACAAGTTACTGTATCTTTTTTTAAAGTATCCTTATTTTTCATTGCTTCTTTTAAATCATTTAATAACTCTTCTTTCATTATTTCCTCCTTAAAAATTAAATATTTTATTTATGCTTAAATTCTTCTTTTACATCATTGAAATTAGATTCTTTTTTCATACTTATAATTCCAAAAATCATAAACAAACATACTGATAAAATTAACAGTAGTAATTTCCATATATCAGCAGATATCATAACTACAGAAATTATACATAATACACTAGTTATTGTATATAAAATTAATACAGCTTGACGTTGGTTAAATCCTCTCTTCAATAATCTATGATGAATATGTGCACCATCCGGTTTTAACATTGGTTGTCCTTTTAAAAATCTTCTAACCATTGCAAATACCGTATCAAATATTGGTACACCCAAAGCTAATATAGGAATAATTATTGCTATTATAGTATATCCTTTAGCAAATCCTAATATTGAAACTATAGACAAGGTAAATCCCAGAAAATTTGATCCAACATCCCCCATAAATGTTTTTGCAGGATTAAAATTATACGGCAAAAAACCTAAAGTTGCACCAACAAGTACTGCAGTTATAATAATAGCGTCCAAACTAGCCGATGTAGCTATAAATATTGTAAGCAGCGCTGTTGCTGATATTGCAGATATTCCTGCTGCCAGTCCATCTAATCCATCTATTAAATTTACTGCATTTGTAACACCTATTACCCAAATTAACGTAATGGGAAAATCTAAAAGTTCAAAATTTATAATGTCAGTATGTACAAAAGGAATTTTAAAACCAGAAATTCTAATATCAAAATAATAAATAACTATTCCTGCTGCTAGCTGGAAAAAAAACTTATATCTTGCCTTTAGATTAAAAATATCATCTATTATTCCCATAAGTGCAATTATCAATGCTCCTATAGCATATCCATAAAATTTCTTATCTAGTGCAATAGACTCTATATTTCTAGTAAATAAATAGTATATTAAAAAGGCCAAAAACATAGATACAACTATTGCAACTCCTCCAATACGCGGCATAGGCTTTTTATGAATTCTTCTATTATCATTTGGTATATCCACTAAATTAAACTTATGTGCAAATTTTATAGTTATTGGTGTTAAAATTAATGCAAAAATAAAAGTAATTACAATTATGCTATATACTGCTGCCATATTTACTATCACCTTCTAAAGACTTAATCTTTTCTAATCTTACTTCATGCCTACCGCCTTCAAAAAAAGTATTCAAAAATGAATCCACTATTCTTTCTACATTATTAAATTTTTCAGCAAATTTCAATCTAGCTCCCAGAGCTAAAACATTTGCATTATTATGTCTTTTAGACATTTCTGCCATAATTTCATCTGTACAATTAGCTGCTCTTATTCCCCTTATCTTATTGCAAGCAATTGATATACCTATTCCAGTACCACAGATTGCAATTCCTAAATTACTACTATTTTTTAAAACTTCCATACATATACTTTTAGCAACATCAGGATAGTCGTCGTTTTCCTGATGCTTACCACTCATAACATCCAAATAATTAATATGTTCTCTTTCTAAATAACCAATAATTTTATCTTTTAATTCTATACCTGCATGATCAGAACCTATTACTATCATTTTATCTACATCCTTTAATATTTTTCTAATAATTTATCCACATATTCCACAATTTCTTTGGCACAGGATTTATATACACTCAAACCATATCCCCAAGGATCATCAATATCCTTATATTTTATATTAGGCTCAACATACTCTTTTAATGTATATATCTTATTTCTTTCATTAGGAAATAATCTTAGCAAAATATCTTTATGTTTTTCAGTAAGAGTAATAATTAAGTCATATTCAGATAAATTAATATCATAAATACTTTTTGCCCTGTGATTACTCATATTCACTCCGTAATCTTTTATAGCAGTAATGGCATTATTAGTAGCAGTTTCTCCAGTGCTTGCATATATTCCACACGAGTCAATTAAATAATCATTTTCTTTATTCAAATTAATTACTTGTTGTTGCATATAATGTTCTGCCATAGGACTACGACATATATTCCCAGTACAAATAAACAATATTTTTTTCATACATATCTATCCTTTACCTAAATTTTTCCAAAAATATATTATCATATTTAATCTTTAAAGTCAATTAAATATACATAATATTAACAAGTTTTACACATTACTAATATTTGCTTAAATTTTTAAAAAATACCTAAAAAGCACATAAATTAACATTTGCAATAAAACTAATAATATATTTTTTTATATTTTAATTATTATTAATCCTGTTAATATCCCAAATACATATGCTAAATACACTTTTTTATCTTTTGTAAGAAATTTAGAATTTGGTATTAAATCACAAGAAACAATATACAACATACAACCAGCAGCAATTGATAAACAAAATGATATATATATATTATTTATTTTACCTAATAAATATCCTAAAAAAGCCCCCAAACCGGTTAAAAATCCTGAAAAAAATGAACTCTTTAGTGCCTTTAAATTATTTTCACTCTTAATTTTTGTTACTATCCCCACAATTATTCCCTCTGGTATATCATGTAATATCATGGAAATTAAAACAGATACTCCTAATGAAAAAGAATAACAAAAAGATGATCCAATAGCTACGCCTTCTAAAAAGTTATGAAAAGTCATACAAAACATAATCATTATTGATGTTTCGCTTAATACTTTAATACTTTTATTAAATTTTAACTTTTCTTCATATAAGTAGCAAAAATATACAAATCCTATTCCGATTGATATACCTACAATTGTTATTAAACTTCCAGAAATATTAATACTTTCAGGTATAACATCAAAACATACAATAGATGTCATTATCCCAGCTGTTAACTCATATAGCAAGGCAATAACTTTTTTATTTTTTATACTAAAAATGCAACTAATAATTCCACCTATAAAGCTACTTATACCACCAATTAAACTCACTATAATTAATATTTTTAAGGCTAAATTATATTTCATATATTAATTATATTAAAAATTGATTTTATTATTAACATTTACATATTTTTGTGTTATACTAATTTTGTAAAAGGAGGTAAATTTATGGAAAATTATATAAAAAAATATAATAGATATAATATTTTAATATCACTTGCATTAATTGTTCTTTCAATATTTTTAATAATTGACCCTACTACATCATTTAATGCTATAACAATAATAATTGGTATAATTGTTGGTATTACAGGTTTAGTTGAACTTATTACTTATTTTACTAGTCCACAAGAAATTAAAGCATTTAGTTTTAAGTTAATTATTGGAGTTATAACTACAATTTTAGGTATAGTAATAATTATAAATGCTCAAACAATTAACACTATTTTAACTTGGGTTATAGGTGCTTGGATTATAATTGAAAGTATTATAAAATTGCAAATTGCATTTAACATAAAAGGAATTTCAAATACTAGCTGGAAAGCTATAGTAATTATATCCATTATAACATTTATCATCGGATTAATTATAATATTAAATCCATTTGCAACCCTTATAACAGTAGGAAAAGTTTGTGGTATAATGTTATTAATTTCAGAACTAATGAATATAATTGAATCAATATTCATATTAAAATTATAAAAAGTAAAAGGAATGAGTTTATATAACATAACCATTCCTTTTACTTTATTAATTTAAATCTTAGTTAATCCATATGACCATACATAATTTCCTTTAGCTGATTGATACCATTTATTATTTCCATTTATACTTTCACCGTCTACTATTCCAATTGCTTTAAATTTATCACCATTTTTTAGACAATCTAATCCTCCAGGTTGTATCACAATGTTTGAGGTAGTATTAGGTTCTACCCTTACATTTGCTTCAGGTTTATCAACTCTAACCCAAAATTCATTGATATCATCAATTCTCATATTTTCTTTACTTCTTAATACACATATATATCCATTAAAAGGATTATCTCTATAGCCAACTTTTCTTAGATTTATACCATTTTGATCAAAATACTTTCCATTAGCATCAATAAATCCTAAGTGTCCATACCCTCCGCCATAATTGCTTCCATAAACTAAAATATCACCTTTTTTTAACCTTGTATCAGATGATAGTTTATTAAAATATTTAAGAACGTCTGCATTAGTTGCCCAATCTTTTGCATTTCCCCTTGCCTTAAAAGGTATGTTTAATACACGATATAATAATTGCTGAATTAAACTTACACATTCACCCTTATACTTATAATTAGGAGGTGGATTTGCTACACTAACTTCTCTTAATGCCCAATCCCCAAATTCTTTTAAATTCATAAATTATTCACCTCCCTATATTATATTATATATTTGTTATATTAGTTAATTTTAAGCATAGAAAACTGCCAAAAAAGATACAATTTTGCTCTTTTTTAGCAGTTAAAAATATTTTTATTCCAATCCTTTAGTAGCTCTTGCAAGCTTTGATTCTGTACATGGTAGGATGTTTTCTTTCCCTAATACTTCCTTTAACTCATTTACAAATTTCCAAAACTCCAAAATTTCTCCTTCTTTAAATTCTACTTCTATCATAAAATCAAACTTTCTTCTACCACGTTTATCGCTTACATATAAACATTTATCTAAGGCCAGTTCAATGATAGAATTTTTAATATGAATAGTATATAACTGTCTTATAGTTTCTATTTTCAATATAGACACTTTCTTATTAAAATCAACGTTAAATCCTTTTTTATTCAAAATATCATTTGCTACATTCAAAAATTCAGCCTCAGATATATTCTCAAAATTATGTTCGTCACGTTTGGTTATTGAAGTCTCATCTTTTAAATTAAATTTTATAGTAGGTTTTATCATACCATCAACATATCTAATTCTTACAGAACCATTTTTCGCATCAAAAACTCCAGGAACATAATAATATACATCATTGTTGACATGCTCAGATGTTTTTGTAGCAATATTTGAATATTTATTAAAAAGCTTGGATACAACACTTTCCGCCACTTTCCATTCTTGATTTTCTTGACATTTTAAAGTAAACTTATATTCTACTTCTTTATCTGATTTTGAAAAAAGTGAATTAACAAGGGATAATCTATTACAGATCTCTTCTGAATTCAAACCTTTACAATTATTTAATAAAGTTTCTTGAAGTATAACCATATCTACAAAAATACATATTGTATTTTGTGTTATTTTATCTTTTATTATCTTAGAAATTGACGTGATATCAAATATTTCACATCCAGACTTTAACAAGATACAGTTTTTTTCTTTATCGTAGATTGTAATCTTCCTTTCCAAATATCCACAATAGGATAAATTATTTGTATCTATCAATGTAGAAAGCTTAATCCAAAATATATCCGCTTCTTTTTTGGATTCAAACTTTTTGTATACTATTGAAGAAAAATCTCCATAATCTAGTATATCAACAAAACGCTTTTCATTCACATCAACATTAGAAATTTCGTAATTAAGATTCGTTTCTGTAAAATATAAATCTATATTTTTGGGTTCATAATGTGACAAAACAAAATTTTTAAAATATTCGTCTTGAATTATCGCATTTGGATGAAAATGCACATCGTTATATAGTCTAAATCTCGTAATTAGATAATCTTCTAAAATTCCCAGAGCAGACTCATTAAAAACAATTTTAGGACGATTATTTACAAGTTCTAGTTCCATATGCTCAAATAAAATGGAAAAATCTTTCTTCTTACCATATATATTTAAATAATCCCTTATTATATAGTCAATTCTATCAATATCGACAGATCCAACCATAAGTTCAGACAGAATAAAAAGTAAATCTATCTTATTACTTTCCCTCAATGCTGTCTCTTTTTTTATCTTGTTTTTATCGTTTAGAATTTCAAGTATATAATAACATGTTCCCTGTCCAAATATTTCATCTATATCGGACTCCATTTTCAAGATTGCATTGTAAGTTTCAACTTCATGACTCACATTTGTAAATCTCTCAAATGCATGTGAACCACTTTTATGCCCAAGATCATGAAGCAAGGCACTCAAATAAAAAGCATTTTCCTCCTTTTTAGTGATTTCAAAAAATCCTTTAAATCTTTTCTTACACGATTCTATAAGTTTGGTAGCAACATAATAAACTCCTATAGCATGATCATACCGTGTGTGATGTCCGCCCGAAAAACTTGGATTTCTTACAATCATTCCTAGTTGTTTTTTAAACTTTAACGCCTGAACTGCAGGATGATACAAAATTTTACAAAATGCGGCTGGAATATTTATTTTTCCCCACGCATTATCAAATACCACCAAATCCTTAGTAATGGTTTCGTTTAACATTAAAATCTCCTCCTTAAATTATTTTTAGAGTAACAAATATTTCCTCGGTCATTATATCACAGTTATCCTTCAAAAACAAGTAAAATATCGATTTTAGAAAACATTAGTATATGTTACACATTTTTTAGCGCAAAGAAAAAAACGTTGAATAATCAACGTTTTCTCCAACATTATCTTTGGCGGAGACGAGAGGGTTCGAACCTCCGCGGCCCTTGCGGACCCTAAATGTTTAGCAAACATTCCCCTTCACCACTTGGGTACGTCTCCATATACTGCAAGAACGGAAATTATATATTTCCGCTCTAAAATTGGCGGAAGCGGTAGGATTCGAACCCACGGTGCCTTGCGACATCATCAGTTTTCAAGACTGACTCCTTAAACCACTCGGACACGCTTCCAACAAACTAATACAATATTTATTATATCAGTTTTTTTTCTTTTGTCAATACTTTTATATAGAGTTTTTATAATTCTTTTAATATTTTTTCCTTTACCTCAACAGGAAGTATGTTATATTTTCCTAATTCACCTTTATTTAAGCTAACTATTTCATACTTTCCATATTTTAAATAATCTATATTTTGAAATTCAGGACCATTACCAGCATGCAATACACCGCCTATTATATTTGATATATAAAATATTTCGTCTCTTTTTAAATCTTTATTAAATAAATGTACAAACTCTTTATCTATTGATATTTTTAAGCTTAATTCTTCATACACTTCTCTAATTACAGCCTCTTCAAAAGATTCATTTCCTTCTAAATGACCACCTGGAAATGTATAATATATCTTATTTATAGACATATCTTTATTAAATTTTTTTCTCTTAATAAAGATAATATTATCATTTTTATCAAATATAATTGCCCTTCCTGTTCTTTCTACCATATTACCCACCTATAATTTTATATCTAGTTTATCTAATAAACTATTTAATCCCTCTTCATCGTTATATTCAATGATAAGTTTTTGATGTTTCTTATTTGAATCAATTTTTACTTTATATCCAAAGTAATTTTTCAAACTATCTTCTATTTTCTGATAATACACAGTTTTAGGTTGTTTTTTATTTGCCTTTCTAGTATATTCTTCAGCACCATAAATTAATTTTTCTACTTCTCTTACAGTAAGCTTCTTTTCAATAATTTTTTGGGCAATTTCTATTTGTTTATCTCTATTATCAATAGCTAGTAAAGCCCTAGCTTGCCCTTCTACAAGTTTTCCATCTAAGATATACTCCAAAATTTCATCTGGTAATTTCAAAAGCCTTGTTATATTTGAAACTGTTGGAAGTGATTTACCAGTAATTTTTGCAACTTCTGACTGAGTGTATCCATCAATCTCCATAAGTTCCTTTATTGCCCTTGCAATTTCTACAATATTTAAATCTTCTCTTTGTATATTTTCTATAAGAGCTACTTGTTTCTTTTTACCATCAGTATAATCCTTTATTATTGCTGGAATTTCTTTAAGTCCTGCTTTTTTTGCTGCTCTCCATCTTCTTTCACCAGCTACAATAGTATACCCATTTTCATCTTTTACCACAAGAATTGGTTGAAGAACTCCGTGTTCTTTTATTGAATCAGCAAGTTCGTCTAATTTTTCTTTATCAAAAATTTTTCTTGGCTGATTAAGCATAGGTTCTATTTCTGTAATATTTAACTCTACCACTTTATCAATTTCTTTATATTTTTTTTCTTTCTTTGGCTGTACAATTTCTTCTACCTCTTTTATATCATTGCCAAAGAAAGCATCTAACCCTCTACCTAAACCTTTAGTCTTAGTCATTAATTATACCCCTTTTCCATTTAATTTAATTATTTCACTAGCCAATTTTTTATATTTTTCAGCTCCCTTAGAATTTGGATCATATAATGATATAGGAAGTGCATGAGATGGTGCTTCACTTAATCTAATATTTCTTGGAATTATAGTTTGAAATACTTTATTTCCAAAATACTTTTCAACCTCATTTGCAACTTCTGTTGAAAGATTGGTTCTAGAATCATACATTGTAAGGACAACTCCTTCTATTTCAAGATTCTTATTCAATCTCTTTTGCACTAATTTTATCGTATTTACCAATTGACCTAATCCTTCTAATGCGTAATACTCACACTGTATAGGCACAAGTACACTATCAGATGCGGTAAAAGCATTTAAAGTTATCAACCCAAGCGATGGAGGACAATCAATTAAAATATAATCATAATTTTCCTTTACACTCTCAATAGCTTCTTTTAATCTAGTTTCCCTTGAAACCATTGACACAAGTTCGATTTCAGCTCCTGCTAAATTAATGTTAGCTGGACATACATCTAGTTTTTTAAGCATTGTATTATGTAAAGTTTCTGAAATATCTAAATCTTCAACTAATACATTATATATTGATTTACCTTCATGTGCTTCCACTCCCAATCCACTGGTTGCGTTACCTTGAGGATCAATATCTATTAATAATACTTTTTTTCCCTTCTGTGCTATACAAGCACTTAAATTAACAGCAGTAGTAGTTTTACCTACACCACCCTTTTGATTTGCAATTGATATAATTTTTGCCACGTTAATTTCACCTCGTAAATATATTATATTACATTTTGCAATAAAAAAAAAGAGTAAATTCAAAATTTTATTTTTTATCTACTCTTTTTTTGTTTTTACATAATTTTAATTATTTTATAATGGCTGTTTTTTTATTTTCCCATAATTTCTTGGATACTTCTTGTTTACCTCACTAACCTTCATTACTTCTAATATACTTCTATCATATTTTTCACTTTCAACTGTGTAACTATATTCATATATATTATATATTTTAGAATTAAGAATTTTTAATGCATTACTAGCATTCTCTATCTCATTTTTTACATTGTCACCTTTTAAAAATAATGCCTTTTTTCCAACTTTTAAATATGGAATGTCATATTCTAAAAGTACATTCAAAGGAGCCACAGCTCTTGATACAACTACATCATATCCGCTACGTATATTATCTTTTTGTATATAATCTTCTGCTCTTGAATGAATAATTTCAACATTTACTAAATTAAGTTTATTTCTAACTTCATTTAGAAATATTAGTCTTTTATTTAAAGAATCAAGTAAAGTTATTCTTATTTTATTCTCAAAATATATTGAAATAACTATTCCTGGAAATCCTGCTCCAGTGCCTATATCTATAATATTACTCCCATCATCTATATATTTTACTACTTCTAAGCAATCAATAAAATGTTTCATTATAACGCCATAATCATCTGTTATAGCTGTCAAATTCATTTTTTCATTCCACTCCAATAATAACTCTTTATATTTTTGAAACTTTTGTAATTGTTCATTTGTAAGTTCTAAACCTATATTTAATGCCTCTTTTTTTAAAACTTCTTTAAAATCAATTTCATTTATTTTCATATGAAAACCTCACACTTATTTAATATTATTTTGACTTAAATATATCAAAAGTACTGATATATCTGCAGGTGAAACACCTGATATTCTAGAAGCTTGACCAACAGATAATGGCTTTTGCTTATTTAATTTCTGTCTAGCTTCCAAACTCAATCCTTTAATTTCCTCATAATCAATTTCTAAAGGTAACTTTTTATTTTCAAGTCTTTTAAATTCTTCAATCTGTTCCAACTGTAATTTAATATATCCTTCATATTTAATTGCTATTTCAGCTTCTTCCTTCACTGAATCTGGTAAATCTTCTCTATTAATGTCTATACCACACAAATTCTCATAAGTAAGTTCACTTCTTTTTAATAAATCTGAAAGTCTAATTCCAGACTCTATAGGTGAACTACCTAACTCTTTTAATAACATATTAACACTTTCACTAGGCTTTATTTTTACATTTTTTAATCTGTTAATTTCATTTTCTATCATATTTCTTTTATTTATAAACTTTTTATATCTTTCATGTGAAATTAAACCTAATTCATACCCTTTCTGTGTTAACCTTAAATCTGCATTATCTTGTCTTAACATTAACCTATATTCAGATCTTGATGTCATCATTCTATAAGGCTCATTTGTTCCTTTTGTAATTAGATCATCTATTAATACTCCAATATAAGCTTCTGATCTATCAAGAATAAATGGATCTAAATTATCTACTTTTCTACTTGCATTAATACCAGCCATAATTCCCTGAGCAGCAGCCTCTTCATATCCAGAGCTACCATTTACTTGACCAGCAAAGAAAAGTCCAGAAATCCCCTTGTACTCTAAATTTAGGCTTAAATTAGTAGAATCAATACAATCATATTCAATAGCATAAGCAGGCCTCATCATCTTAGCATTTTCGAGCCCTTTAACTGTTCTATACATCTCTATTTGCACTTCTTCTGGAAGTGATGATGACATTCCTTGGATATACATTTCTAATGTTTTTTCACCTAATGGTTCAATAAATAATTGATGTCTTTCTTTATCACTAAATCTTACAACTTTATCCTCAATAGATGGACAATAACGAGGTCCTATTCCATGTATTCTTCCACTATATATCGGAGATCTATGTAGGTTATTCATTATAATTTCATGAGTTTTATTATTTGTATATGTTAAATAACAATTAACCTGTTTCTTATTAATAATATCTTCATTTTCCTCATTTTCAAAAGAAAATGGAGTTATTTTCTCATCACCATATTGCGGTTCCATCTTTTCAAGGTCCATGTTTCTTACATTAATTCTAGCAGGAGTACCTGTCTTAAAACGTCTAAGACCTACACCTATATTAATTAAACTTTGAGATAAATCGTTAGCAGGAAAAACACCATCCGGTCCACTTTCATATGAAACTTCACCAATAATTACTTTACCTTTTAAATAAGTCCCTGTAGCAACTACAATAGCTTTAGTTAAAAAAGTTGCACCTATTTTAGTTTTAATACCCGTTACACATCCATTTTTAGTTAATATTTCAACTACTTCTGCTTGGTAAATATCTAAATTTTCTTGCTCTTCCATTGTTTTTTTCATTTCTATATGATACATTCTTCTATCTGACTGAACTCTTAACGAATGTACAGCTGGTCCCTTAGATTTATTCAACATTTTTGACTGAATAAAAGTTTTATCAGCATTTTTTGCCATTTCTCCACCTAAAGCATCAATTTCTCTTACTAAATGTCCCTTAGATGTTCCACCAATACTTGGATTACATGGCATATTTGCAAGTGTATCTAGATTTATAACAAAAACAGCAGTCTTTTTACCTAATCTAGCCGATGCTAATGCTGCTTCGCACCCCGCGTGTCCGGCACCTATAACTATAACATCATATTCTCCTAATATATAATCTTCTTTCTCTATTTTTTCCATATTTACCACCTATTTTCCTAAACAAAACTTTTCAAAGATTTTATTTGCAACATCAATATTTATATCAGTACCTATAATTTCGCCAAGTGTTGATGTAGCCTTTTTTACATATATTGATATTATGTCAATTGGATTGTTTAAAGATATTTCATTTTTTGCCAAATTTAAATACTCTATACTCTTTATCAACAAATCCTTATGTCTTGAGTTTGTTAAAACTAACTCTTGTTCATAATCTAAATTAGAATTCAAAAACATATTTTCTATCTCTTCTTTTAATTTTTCTATTCCTTCATTTTTAATTACAGATACTTGGACCAAATTTTTTACATTTATTTTATTTAATTCGTTCAAAATGCTATCAAAAATCGTTTTTTCTTTTTTATCCATCTTATTTATCACCGTTATTAATTTAATTCCTTTATTTTGAATTTTGGAAAGAATATTAATATCTGTTTTCTTTATATTTTCATCTGCACTTAATATATATATTACAAGATCAACTTCATCCAATTTTTTTATGCTTTTTTCTACACCAATTTTTTCAACTATATCTTCAGTATCTCTTATACCAGCTGTATCAGAAATATTTAAAACTATACTTCCTATATTTATTGTTTCTTCCACTATATCTCTAGTAGTTCCAGGTATATCCGTCACAATAGCCTTTTCGTAGTTAGCTAAATTATTTAATAACGAAGATTTTCCAACATTTGGTTTTCCAAGTATTGCTACATTTACCCCGTCCTTTATATATCTTCCATGTTCATAAGTTTGCAAGATTTTATTTATTTCATTAATTTTCTTATCTAACAGTTTAATTACATTTTCATTTTCTACTTCTTCATAATCATATTCAGGATAATCAATACTTACTTCTATATGTGCTAAAAGTTCAATCAATTCTTCTCTTAAATATTTTATTTTATTCGACACATTGCCATCAAGTTGATTACTTGCAACTCGAGTTGCAGTGCGAGTTTTAGCATTTATAAGGTTTATAACAGCTTCAGCCTGAGATAAGTCCATTTTACCATTTAGAAATGCTCTTTTTGAAAATTCTCCTGGCTCAGCAAGTCTTGCACCACTTCTTAAAACTAATTCTAATATTTCTCTTGTTATGCTTATTCCACCATGACAATTTATTTCACAAATATCTTCACCAGTAAAAGATTTAGGTGACTTAAAATATGATACAAGCACATTGTCTAAATGAATATTTCCATCATATATTTTTCCATAAATTATAGTATTTGGTTTTATTAATGATTTTGTTTTAAATATTTTATCTATTATTTCCAAACTTTTATTTCCACTAATTCTAATTATGCTTATACCACTATTTGAAAGTGCTGTTCCAATAGCAGCTATTGTATCTGTTGACATAACTATTTTTCCTTTCCTATATAAAAGCCAGCAAAAGCTGACTTTTAATAATATTTTTTCTTTATTACTACTCTTCTTCTTGGCTCTTCACCGTAACTCTCAGTTTCTACATCTTTTCTATTTGCAAGTTCTGTATGTATAATTAATCTCTCATAAGCTGACATAGGTTCTAATCTTATAGATTTTCTAAATTTTATTACATTATCTGCCATTTTATTAGCTAATCTTCTTAGCTTTTCTTCTTTCTGTTTTTTATAATCATTAATCTCTACAAAAACTTTTGCATAATCTTCATCTTCTCTTTGCAAAATAGAATTCAATAATGATTGCAATGACTCAATTGTTTTTCCTTTATAACCTATTAAATGTGATACTTTATCACCTTTTATTGTTAAAAGCATTTGATTATCTGACTTTTCTATCACATATGATATATCTGATTCTCCTGTAATCTTAAAAATATTTTCTAAAATATCATTTAATCTTTTTTTAGTCTTTTCAGACTGTTCATCTGTAATCTTTTTGTTAACTGTAAGTCTTACCTTAGCAAGCTTAGCAGAAAGTATACCCAAAACTCCACCAGAAGTAGGTTCCTCTAATACCTCTATAATTACATCATCTCTTGAAACTTTTAATTCCTCAAGTCCTTTTCTTATTGCTTCTTCTACTGTTTTAGCCATTTGTTCTGTTACTTTTTTCATATTATTTTCCTCCTTTATCTAAGGATAATACCCCTTTTTTATTATCATTTTTTATCTTAGCAGAAATAAATAATTGCTGTAAAATCTGTAATATATTTCCAAATAACCAATATATTCCTAATGCTAGAGGCATCGTATATGCAAACATACCAGATATTAATGGTAAAGTCAAATTCATAGATTTCTGCATTTCTTTTTGTTCATCTGTCATTGTAGAATTTTTTTGAGTTATCTTAGATTGTATAATAGAAAATACAACTGTAAGTATAGGAATTACAATAGATATAGGATTCGCTCTTTTTTCCAAATCTTTACTAAACACACTAGATGGAACATCTCCCATATTAATTCCCATTCCTACATTCATATCAATTAAATTTTTTTCTTTAGCAACAGTAAGCTCATTACTTTTTACTTCATTAACACTAACATCATCTTTTTGTAAAATCTCTTGAGTATACGTCTTTATCTCTTCAAAAGGAGTTTGTGTTATATATGTAAGAGGTTGCCTTACAATAGCAAACATTGCTATTATTATTGGAAACTGTATTAAAATAGGTAAACACCCTCCAAGTGGATTTATTTTATTTTCAGAATACAATTTTGTTAGCTCTTCTGCTTGCTTTTCTTTATCATTTTTATATTTATCCTGTATTTTTTTGGCCATAGGTGCAATTTTTTGCATATTTTCAGTTGATTTTATTTGCATCCAAGATAATGGAAATAATATAAGCTTAGTTAAAAACGTAAATATAATTATTGAAATAAAATAATTTTGATTTACTAAATCATATATTATTCTAATTATCATGCCAAAAAAACTAGCTATTGCATTTATCATTTAAACGCTCCTTTTCATTTTAAATAGTCAATTCCCCCATTTGAAAATGGGTTACATTTTATCAATCTTTTTATACCAATTAAATTACCTTTAATTATACCATATTTGTCAACTGCTTGTCTAACATATGTAGAACAAGAAGGATAATATATACATCTTTTTCCAAACGCATTAGAAATATATTTTTTATATATATCAATTAGAAATATTTCTATTACACTGGGAATCTTTATTAATTTTCTTAAAAGACATTTAATTATAACATTATTTTTCATATAAATTTAACCTTTCAAAACAATCAATAATTTCATTTTTTACAGTAGTAAAATTAAGATCATAAAATTTAGTTGTTTTTTTATACAAAATAATTATATCGCATCCTGTTTTTAATTGTGATTCCTCCATTTTGTATATTTCTCTTGCCCACCTTTTTAATTTATTTCTCTCAACGCTATTTCCATTTTTCTTTGATACACAAACTGCAAAAAAGTTATTTTTCTTATTATTATGTAAATAATGTACAACTAAATTTTTTTTATTATAATATTCTCCTCTTTTTAGTATATACTTTAACTTACCACTTCTTTTTATAATAAATGTATGTAACATATTTCCTCCAAAATAAAGTTAAAAGTGGATATGAAAAACATACCCACTCTTTAAAGCAGTCCTACGCACTTATAACTTTTCTACCTTTATCTCTTCTACGTTTTAAAACGCTACGACCTGACGCAGTACTCATTCTTTTTCTAAATCCATGAACTTTTTGAGTTTGTATCTTTTTTGGTTGATATGTTCTTTTCAATTGCTACACCTCCTAAAACGCAATATACTATGTCTTTCGACAAATTTCAAATCTTATTTTACAAAAAATTAAAATACAAAGTAATACAATTATACATTATTTCTGTCTATATGTCAAATAAAATTTAATATTTTTTATCATTTTTTTGTTTTAATACTAATAAAAATAAAATTTTCTATAAAAAACGTACTAAATAAATTAAAACTTGTCCTTATTAAATATTTACTGAACAATTTTATAAATTCAAATACAAAAAATTATAAAAGTATTGTATTTTTCTAGTATTCGTGATATATTTACTATAACAATATTAATTTAAATTTTCACATGTTTCACAAGAATCCACAATATTTATGTAAAACAGTTTGTAAAATTTTACTATTGTGTCGAAAAGTTATCAACACCTGTGGATAACTCTGTGGATAACTTTTAAAAAACATGTGTTTTAGAAAGGTGGTTTTATGGAAAAAAATTTTATGGAAATCTGGTCACAAGCCTTGGAAATACTGCAAGAGGAAATTTCTCCAGTTGGATACAAAACATATGTTGATGTTATGATTCCAAGACTTGTAGATAATAATACTATTTGCTTTTTATCTCCTTCAAATTATCACATTGATATATGTAAAAAAAGATATTTAGATTTAATAGAAAATACTTTAACTTTTTTAACCAAAAAAGCTTATAATATTACATTTGAAGCCAAAGAAATTATCCCAGATAGTAACCAAGATAACCAAGATTACAATGAAAAAACCACAAAAGATAAAATAGAAATTGAAAATGTTAAAGTAGTAAAAAATACTGATAATAATATTTCAACTTCACAAGAAAGTACAAATGAGAAAGCTTCTTTAAATCCCAAATATACATTTGAAAATTTTATAATAGGATCAAATAATAGATTTGCACATGCAGCAGCGGTAGCAGTATACGAAAATCCAGGAAAAAAATATAATCCATTGTTTATATATGGTGGTGTAGGACTTGGAAAAACTCACTTAATGCAAGCTATAGGTAATGCTATGTATAAAGCTGACCCAAATATAAAAATAATATATTGTACAGGTGAATTGTTTGCAAATGAAGTTATTTCAGCAATTATGAATAATCAAAATGAATCTTTTAGGAAGAAATATAGAAATATAGATCTATTATTAATAGATGATATACAGTTTCTTGCAGGAAAAGATAAATGTCAAGAAGAATTTTTTCACACTTTTAATACATTATTTGAAAGTGGAAAACAAATTGTATTAACTTCAGAAAAACCACCAAAGGAAATAGCATTATTAGAAGATAGATTAAAAACCAGATTTGAGATGGGATTATCGGTTGATATACAAACACCAGATTATGAAACACGTCTTGCTATATTAAGAAAAAAAGCAGAAAAAGAACACTATGTAATTAATGACGATATATTAGTAAAAATAGCAACGAAAGTTAAATCAAATATTAGAGAATTAGAAGGAGTATTTAATAAATTAGTTGCGTATACTTCATTTACAAATAACGATTTAACTGACGCTATTGTAGAAAATACTATTGAATCAATACTTGTAAAAAATACTAAAGTATTAACAAGTAAATTAATAATGCAAGTAGTTTGCAAATTCTTTAATATAAAAGTTTCAGATATTGTTAGTGATAAAAGATCAAATAGTGTAGCTTTTCCAAGACAAATTGCAATGTATTTATGTAGAGAAATTGCTAATATGTCATTTCCAGCAATAGGAAAAGATTTTGGGGGAAGAGACCACTCAACAGTATTACATGCATATTCAAAAATTAAAGACGAATATGATAATAACCCTGAAACAAAAGATTTAATAGATGATATCAAAAAAGCCTTATCAATAGCGGATTAGAAGTAATTATTACAACAATATTACAGTATTTTTTCTAAAATATTTCATAAAAAAACTTATCCACAACTAACTGTGGATAAGCATGTGAATAAAATGTGTATAACTTAATAACTTGAAATTTATCCACACTGAACAAATTTTCTGTGGATAAATTTTACAGGTTATCCACAGAATTATCCACAGCATTAAATGTAGTGATAGTAAGTGATTAGAGTGGTTATCCACAGAATCCACAATACCTACTACTACTACTACTAAATAATAATATAATAATAATATATATATTGTAATTAAGAATCAAAAAATATTTTTTAACATTTTTGTTGTTGAAATTGTGGATAACTTTTTAAAGTATTTTATAAATGGAGGATTAATAATGAAAGTAAAATGTAATTTAAAAGAATTAATAAATGGATTAAATATAGTATCAGTAGCATCAGGAGTAAAAACTACAATGCCAATATTAGAGGGAGTATTAATAGAAGCATATAATAATAAAATAAAACTTACTACAAATAATCTAGAACTTGGATGTGAACATATTTTAGAATCAGAAGTATTAGAAGAAGGAAAAACAGTAGTAGATATTAAAATGCTTAACGAAATTATTAGAAAGATAGAAGATGAAGAAGTTGAATTATGGACAGAGGAGAATTTATTTATCCTAAAATCTATAAATGGTGTATTTAAACTTGCTACAATGGATGCTAATGAGTATCCTAAATTACCTGTGTTTAATGTTGAAAGTACAATAACTTTAGAACAAAAAGTATTAAAAGATATGATCAAAAAAACATTATTTTGTGTAAGTAATGATGAAAATAGACCTATATATAACGGTTCATTATTAAAAGTAGAAGATAACATACTTACTATTGTTTCTGTAGATGGATTCAGATTAGCATTAAGAAAAAAAATAAGTGAAAAAAATATAAATGATTTTAAAGCTATAATCCCAGGTAAGGTATTAAATGAATTATTGAAAATTTTAATAGACGTAGATGGAGAAAATGTAAAAATTGGTGTTAACAAAAATCAGGCATTATTTGAAATTAATAATAGCGTAATTATTTCTAGAATTATAGAGGGGGACTTTTTAAATTATAATGCTATAATTCCAGAAAATTATGAAACAAAAGTAAAAGTAAAAACTAAGAATTTATTAGATTCTTTTGAAAGAGTAGCGCTTTTTGCTAAAGAGAATAAAGAAAAAGATAAAAAATCTCCTGTAAAAATGAAAATAGGTATTGATGGAATTGTGTTAAGTTGTGTAAGTGATACAGGAGATGCAAAAGAAATTATTGTATCAACAGTTGAAGGTAAGGAAATTGAAATTGGATTTAATCCAAGATATGTTATAGATGCTTTAAAAGTAATAGAGGATAGTGAAATATTTATTGAATTTACTTCAAGTATTTCTCCAGTACTGATAAAACCTGTAATAAGTAACGAATATATATATGTCGTTTTACCAATAAAATTAAGGCAATAAATATAAAAAAATAACAAGAAATATTAAATTTCTTGTTATTTAATTTTAATCCCTAAATAAGAGAAGCTACAAAATTAATAAATAAAATTATAGCAGCAATTATTAAAATAGGGATTCCAAACAGAATAAAGGTTGTTTTAAAAATTAGAGCAAAGATTGCTATTATAATATCAAGTAACATAATTATGCTGCCTCCTTATCAATATATTTATTAACATAATTATACCATAAAAATGAGAAAAAATCAATATTATTTATTAGAGGTAAAAAAATGTTTTTAGAAGAATTAAAACTAAAAAATTTTAGAAATTACAAAGAAGAAGATATAAAGTTTATAAATGGAATTAATTTATACGTTGGAAACAACGCTCAGGGCAAAACTAATATAATAGAATCAATTTATTTATGTGCATTTGGAAAGTCATATAGGACCTCTAAGGATTTGGAAATAATTAATTTTGGAAATCAGGCATGTAATATAAATTTAAAATATAATAAAAATGGAATTAAAAATAAAATCGAATTAAATTTAAATAATTTAAATAAAAAAGAGATCAAAAAAAATGATGTTAAAGTAAAAAAAATATCAGATCACATTGATGAAATTTTAATTGTAATATTTTCACCAGATAGTTTAGATATAGTAAAAGGTGCTCCAGGAAAAAGAAGAGCATTTATTGATATGATATGTTGTCAACTCTCAAAATCATATTTAATTAATCACAATGAATATATGAAATGTTTAAAGATTAAAAATTCATTATTGAAGCAAGAAAATATTGATAAGGAATATGTATATGTATTACATGAAAAAATGAGTAAATACATATATAAAATAGTTGATTTTAGAAAAAAAATTATTAAAAAGATTTTAGATAAATCAAAATTAATACACCAAAGTTTAACAAACAATAAAGAAGATATAGCAATTGAATATATATCAGATTTTTTAAATTTTAATGAGGAACAAATAAAAAAATATTTAGATGAACATTTATATATAGATATTTTAAGAAAATCAAGTATAAAGGGAATTCAAAGAGATGATATAGCCATAAAAATAAATGACATGGAGGTTAGTAAGTATGGCTCTCAGGGGCAAAATAGAACAGCTTTGCTTACTTTAAAATTAGCAAATTTTGAAGTATTAAGAGAGGAAAAAGGTGAAAATCCAGTTTTATTACTTGATGATATAATGTCAGAATTGGATTCAAATAGAATAAATTACTTATTAAAATATATAGAAAATTATCAAAGTATAATAACCACAACAGATGAAAGTTTTGTAAAAGATGTTAATAATATACAAATTTCAAAAGTTTCAAATGGAACCCTTGAAAAAATGTGTTAAAGTATGATATAAATAAATATAACAATACGAAAAGAGGTAAATAATATGGCAAATTATGATGAAAATCAAATACAAGTACTAGAAGGATTAGAGGCAGTAAGAAAAAGACCTGGTATGTACATTGGATCTACAAGTGTTGTGGGTTTACATCACTTAGTTTGGGAAATTGTAGATAATAGTGTTGATGAAGCTCTAGCTGGATATTGTACAGAAATAAATGTTGAAATATTACCAGATAATTATATTACAGTAAAAGATAATGGTAGAGGTGTTCCACTTGGGATGCATCCGAAAATGCATAAACCTGCAATTGAGGTAGTTTATACTGTACTGCATGCAGGTGGAAAATTTGGTGGTGGAGGATACAAAGTATCTGGTGGACTTCATGGTGTTGGAGGATCAGTTGTTAATGCTTTATCACAAAGTATGACTGTACAGTCATGTAATGGAGACGGAATATATGAAATTTCATTTGCAAAAGGAAAGGTGACAGAACAACTCCATAAAGTTGCTGAAGGTAAAAAAAGAGGTACTTTTGTAAAGTTTAAAGCAGATGGTGATATATTTGAAACTACAGAATTTAATAATGATACTTTAGCAACTAGATTTAGAGAAATAGCATTTTTAAATAAGGGTTTAAAGATAACTTTATGGGACAAAAGAGAAGAAGGAAACCAGATGCAAGTCTTTCATTATGAAGGCGGACTTAAATCATTTGTTGAATACTTAAATAAGAATAAAGAATCGGTAAATAAAGATATAATTTATTATGAAGCTGAACAAAATGATGTTCAAGTGGAAATAGCGCTTCAATATACTACATCATATTCTGAAAATATATTATCCTTTGTTAATAATATTCATACAGGTGAAGGTGGTACTCATGTTGATGGATTCAAAAGAGGACTTACTAAATCGTTTAATGATTATGCTAGGAAATTTAATATATTAAAAGAAAAAGATAGTAATTTAGCTGGTGAAGATATTAGGGAAGGTATCACTGCCGTAGTAAGTGTAAGAGTTTTAGAGCCTCAATTTGAAGGACAAACTAAGACAAAACTTGGAAATAGTGAAGTAACAGGCGTTGTAAATAGTATAACATTAAGTAAAATGGGAGACTTTTTAGAAGAAAACCCAGCAATTGCAAAAGCTATTCTAGATAAAACAATGAGTGCTGCAAGGGCTAGAGAAGCAGCTAGAAAAGCTAGAGAATTGGTTAGACGTAAGTCTGCACTTGAATCTACAACACTTCCAGGTAAACTTGCAGATTGCCAAGAAAAAGATGCTAAAAAATGTGAGATTTATATTGTCGAGGGAGACTCTGCAGGTGGTAGTGCAAAACAGGGAAGAGATAGAAAATTCCAAGCAATACTTCCTCTTTGGGGAAAAATGATAAATGTTGAAAAGACAAGAGCAGATAAAATATATAATAATGAAAAATTATCTCCTGTTATTGTTGCATTAGGTGCAGGTATAGGCAATGAATTTAATATTGAAAAGTTAAGATATCATAAAGTTATAATGATGGCTGATGCCGATGTTGATGGAGCGCATATTAGAACGTTATTGTTGACTTTCTTCTTTAGGTACATGAGGCCTTTAATAGAAAATGGTATGGTATATGCAGCTCAACCACCATTATTTAAACTTGCTAAAAAAGGTATGGAGGATGTATATTGCTATAATGAAGAGGATCTTGATATCAAAATCAAGGAATTAGAAAAAAAGGGAATTTCAAGAGATTCAATAAATATTCAAAGATATAAAGGTCTTGGTGAAATGGATTCTGAACAATTGTGGGAAACAACTATGAATCCTGAAAAAAGAACTTTAGTACAAATAACTTTAGATGATGCTATAAAGGCTGATGAAATATTTACTGTTCTTATGGGTGAAAATGTTGAACCAAGAAGAGAGTTTATTGAACAAAATGCTAAATATGTTACAAATTTGGATATTTAATATAATATTGGTTTTATAATTAAATCGTTTATTTTGTAAATACATTATAAGCGATTTTTTCCTTATGTGAGGAGAAAATATGGATATAAATAAAGTATTAAAAAAAATAGATAAAATTCTAAAAGAGGAAAAATATAAAAATGACGAAAACGCATTGCATATAATAAAAATATATGATAATTTAAAAAATATAAATTCTGAAAGAAATTTGAATTTAAATATTTCTAACATATCAAATATAAAAAATATTGATGAATGGGATGGTTCAGAAAAAAATACGCAAAAAATAGTTTTGTATACATAATTAACTTAAATGATATAAAAATTGTACATAGTTTTTTTGAAGTGACAAAGTATAGATATGAAAAAATATTGGATAATTTTAAATTTTCAAAAATATCAAGTGTGTTTAAAAAATATAAATATCCATACTATATATGTGATTTAGAAAGATGTATAAACAAACTAAAAAGAATATATAAAATTAATACTAAAAAGAATAAGAAAGTTATAGTGTTATATAAAAATTATAATGGAACAAATAAGCAAAAAAATATTTTAAATATACTTTCTAAAGTAGTAACTTTATTAGAAATTAAAGAGCGAGAAGAAAGAAATTCTAGACTATATGATATGTTATGTGAATATTTGGAAAATGATATAAGATTACTTAATTACTGTGATTTTAAAAATTCAATTTGTATAGCTAAAAGAGATAAACTAAATAATAATACAAATTATCCAAAATATGAAAGGGATGGATGTTGCCATAGTTTTGTGTCTCCTGAAAGATGTGAGTACTTAAATAATAAAAATTCATGTGACATAAAATGTATTTCATGTAAAGCATTTGTATGTAAATATTTAAAAGAGAGAGGTCAAGGATATGATTTTTTTGATTCAGTAATATTTAGATGTTTTTGTAATCCTTTAAAAAATAGAATTTTTGTATGGAATTTTTTTAAGCCGAAAGAATATATTATAAAAAAGTATAATAGTATTGTATAAATTTAGACTATTTTTTAAAATTTACTAAATTTGATTGACAAATACAAAAAAATTATGTATAATTAAAATCATAAGTAGAGGAAATCTTCTCACCTTATGGTTTTGTCTTAATAAGGTTATACAAAATAATATATAATATTATGTAATTATTTACATGTATTTTGATATATTTGAGTTGTGAGAAGGTTGCCTTTAGTACAAAGAGCAATCTTTTTTTATATATTTTTGTTGGAGGTGTTTAATATAAAACAAGATTTTTTAGTTAATGAACAGATAAGATTTAATGAAGTTCAAGTTATTACTAAAGATGGAGAAAAGCTTGGTAAAATGTCTACTAAATCTGCATTAGATATTGCAGAAGAAAGAGGATTAGATTTAGTACTAGTTTCACCTAATCCTGATAATCCTGTTTGTAAATTATTAGATTATAGTAAGTACAAATTTGAAATGTCAAAAAGGGCAAAAGAAGCTAGAAAAAATCAAAAGGTAATTGAGACAAAAGAAGTAAGGTTATCTCCAAATATTGATAAACATGATTTAGAAGTAAAAGCTAAAATGGCTAATAAGTTTATTGATGCAGGTAATAAAGTGAAAGTTTCTATGAGATTTAGAGGAAGAGAATTAAATTTTATAAATCAAGGTAAGGAAATAATGAAAAACTTTCAAGAAATGATTCAAAATTCTCAAATTGATAAGGAAGCTAAAATGGAAGGAAAAAATCTTACTATGTTTTTATCACCTAAACAGAAATAAGTGTTTAAGAGAGGAGAGATTATTTATGCCAAAAATAAAAACACATAGTTCATCAAAGAAAAGATTATCAGTTACAGGTACTGGTAAAGTAAAAAAGAATGTAGCAAACAGAGCACATAAATTAACTCACAAATCAGCAAAAAGAAAAATGTCTTTAAAGCAATCATCTTATGTTGATAGTGCAAATAAAAGTGCAATAAAAAAATTATTACCATACAAATAAGAAGTTTTAAGAAGGGAGAGAATATAATATGGCAAGAGTTAAAGGAGCAGTTACAACAAGAGCAAGACATAAAAAAGTTCTTAAAAGAGCAAAAGGATATTTTGGAGCAAAATCAGTAAGATTTAGAATGGCTAATCAAGCCGTTATGAAATCTTTAAAATATGCATATGTTGGAAGAAAGCAAAAGAAAAGAAATTTTAGACAATTGTGGATTGCAAGAATTAATGCAGGAGCTAGAATGTGCGGGACAACATATAGCAAATTAATGTCTGCTTTAAAGAAATCAAATGTAACTATTAATAGAAAAATGTTAGCTGAAATGGCTGTAAATGATTTTGATGGTTTCAAAACATTAGTTGAAAAAGTTAGTAAATAATATATAGGAGGAACTTTATGATTTTAGCAGGAGATTTTAGAAATGGTGTAACTTTTGAAATGGAAGGAAATGTTTATAGAGTAGTAGAATTTCAACACGTAAAGCCTGGTAAAGGTGCTGCTTTTGTTAGAACAACATTAAAAAATGTTATAACAGGTAAAAATATAGAGAAAACATTTAATCCAACTGAAAAAGTTGAAGAGGCACAAATAACAATTCAAGAAAT
This sequence comes from uncultured Clostridia bacterium, assembly GCA_934130325.1. Taxonomy (GTDB): domain Bacteria; phylum Bacillota; class Clostridia; order TANB77; family CAG-465; genus CAG-465. Next base: position 11,131 of record CAKOYA010000002.1, on the reverse strand, counting down.
GCAATATTTGTATAATGATGGTTCTAACTATACATTTATGGATACTACAACTTATGAACAAGTAGAATTGACTAAGGAACAAATAGAGGATACGCTTCCATATTTAAAAGACAATATGAATGTAAAAGTATTATCTTTTAAAGGAAATGTATTTGGGGTAGAACCTCCAACATTTGTTGAATTAGAAGTAACATATACAGAACCAGGAATTAAGGGAAGTACTGCAACTGGTACTACAAAACCTTGTACTGTTGAAACAGGAGCAAATTTTAATGTTCCAATATTTGTTGAAATTGGAGATAAAATTAGAATTGATACAAGAACAGGTTCTTATATGGAAAGAGTATAGAATATTAAAAAAGGTATTGGTTAAGATAAGATCAATACCTTTTTTGTTGAAAAATAACACAATTTGTTGTATAATATTTCGTATAAAATTATTTAGGAGATTAAAATGAGATTTTTAAATAGCTATAATGAAAAAATAAAAAAGTATGTGCATGAAAATAATTTAACATATTATATAGATACAATGGGATGCCAAATGAACGAAAATGATTCTAATAAGTATGCTGGAATTTTAGAAACTATGGGCTTTAAAAAAGAACTGGATGAAAAAAAAGCAAATTTAATACTTTTCAATACATGTTGTGTAAGGGAAAATGCAGAAAATACGTTATTTGGAAGATTAGGGTTCTTGAAGTCAAGGAGATTGAAAGAAAAAAATGTATTTTTGGTAGTAGTAGGTTGTATGACACAGCAAAGGCATATATTGGATAAAATTAAGGTATCATATCCTTTTGTTGATGTAGTACTTGGAACAAATGCTATGGGGACTTTTTCAAATAAACTCTATGATGCCATATTAAATCATAAAAAATCAATTGAATATGTTGAAATTGGAAATGAAATAGAGGAAGAAGTACCAATAATTTATGAAAATAAATATAAGGCAAGTGTAAGTATTATATATGGTTGTAATAATTTTTGTTCTTATTGTATTGTACCGTACGTAAGAGGAAGAGAACGTAGTAGAGAACCAAAGAATATATTAAATGATATAATAAAGCTATCAAAAGATGGATATAAAGAGATAATGCTTTTAGGACAGAATGTAAATTCTTATGGAAAGGATTTTAAGGATAAGAATTATACATTTGCCATGTTACTTAGAGAAATAGAAAAAATTGATGGAATAGAAATTATTAGATTTATGTCCCCTCACCCAAAAGATTTTACTGATGATGTGATAGAGGTTATAAAAGATTCAAAAAAAATAGCAAGGCAAATACATTTACCACTGCAATCAGGAAGTTCTAGAGTTTTAAAAGCTATGAATAGAAAATATACAAAAGAACAATATTTAGAATTAGTAGGAAAACTAAAAGAAGCAGATAGTAATCTTTCTTTTTCAACAGATATAATTGTAGGATTTCCAAATGAAACAGATGAAGATTTTTTAGATACATTAGATGTAGTAAAGAAAGTAGGATTTGATCAGATTTATATGTTTATTTACTCTAAAAGAGAAGGTACGAGTGCTGCTAAAATTAAGGACAATCTAACCTATGAGAAAAAAGTTGAACGTTTAGAAACTTTAAAAAAGTTATATGAAAGTATGTTACCAACTTTAAATAAAAAATTGATAGGCAAGGAATATGATGTACTTGTAGAAGGAAAAAGTAAAAATAATGATGAAATGTATACTGGAAGAACAAGTCAAAATAAAGTAGTTGTATTTAGCGGAAAAGAAGAATATGTGGGAAAAATTAAAAAAGTAAAAATAGAAAGTGAACACCTTTGGTATTTAAAAGGAAAAATTATAAAATAGGCTTAAGGCCTATTTTTTTGTAATAAATTATACGTTATTTAATATAATTAAATATGAACTTGTACTAGGAGGTATATTATGGTAGCTGCTAGAAGATTGAGAAAAAGTATGTTAAAAGACATGCCTAATATTAATTTCAATGAAATAGATAGTATATCAAATAAGAAAAATAAGCACAAGGATTCTTTTAGTAATGATGAAATGTTAATAAAAGACAATTTAGGAACTTTTGATGATGAAAATAAAAAGGGGAATAAAATAAGAATAAAATTATTATTAAAAATATTTTTTTCTGTAATTATCGTATTTTCATGTTTAATTATAAATATATTTTTTAAAAATGATATACTAAAATATAAGTATATTTCAATTATAGTAAATGAGTATAATAAAGACTATACCAAAGTAGGGTGTATAGAAAAATTTGAAGATATAGTTAATAATGTATATTTAAAATCTAAGTATATAATACCAGATAGTATAGCATCAAAAATAAGAGAAAACTATATATCAAATGTAAAACCATATATAGCAGAATTTGAAGTTATAGATAGCTTAAAAAAATTATTCGTAAAAAGTGAAACAATTAATAATAATCTGGAAAAAAATGAATTAAATATAGAAGAAAATAATAGTATTGGAGATAATGAACCAGTACTACAAACTTTAAGTGTTCCAGATACAGATATTGAAACAATTAAAATGTATAATAATATTAGTAAAATACTGGAAAAAAATATAGAAATAAAACAACCGGTTAGTGGAACAATTACATCAAGGTATGGAACTAGGGAGCAAATTTTTGAAGAATTAAGTAACTATCATACGGGTATAGATATTGCAAATAAACTTGGAACGGAAATTTATAGTGCAACTGAAGGAGTAGTAAAAAAAGTAGAAGAAAATAATAAATATTATGGAAATAACATAGAAATAGAAAAAGAAAATGTTATATTTAAATATGCTCACTTAAAAGGGTTTAATGTTAAAGAGGGAGATAGTGTAACGTGTGATAGCGTAATAGGTTATATGGGAAGTACAGGAATGTCTACTGGTTCACATTTGCATTTTGAAATTAGGATAAATGGTTGCACTGTTGATCCAGAGCAGATATTAAAATTTAAATGAGGTTAAAATGAAGATAAAAACACCATTTTTTGTGATAGAGATAGAAACTTTATTTATTATAACGTTTTTTATAACAGTATTTTCAGAAATTTTTAGAAATTATATATATAGTTATTATATATGCTATCTTTTTATAATATTTCATGAATTTTCTCATATATTTGTAGCAGCAATACTAGGGAAAAAAATAGAATTATTTAAATTTTCTTTATCAGGTGTCAATATTAAATTTTGCGGAAATAATAGAGAAAAAAAGAGTGATATTATTATATATTTTGCAGGTCCAATTTCAAACATTGTACTTGCTTTAATTTTTAGTGATATATACATTGTATATCAATTAAATATTTTTTTAGCATTAATTAATTTAATTCCCATTTATCCACTTGATGGTTATAACATATTAAATAATGTTATAAAAAATTATTTAATTTTAAAAAATAGGAAAAAAGTTATGAAAATAATTAATAATATTTTCTATATTATTTTGCTTTTATTAGGAATATTTCAGGTGATTTTTATAAAAAATCCTTCAGTATTAATATTTTTGGTATATATTTTTTTATTGAATCAAAATAACCAGAAAAACATTAAATTTCAGGAAATAATAAACGAATATATATGTTAAAAAAATATTTCAAATAAATTACAAAAATATTACACTTTTTTACAAAAATACTTGATTTTTTTTATAAAAAATAGTATTATATATGTGATGTATGTTGGGGGGGTTAATGATTGGCTATAGGTGATATCATAGTTGGCTTAGATGTAGGAGTATCTAAGGTAAGTTGTGTAATAGGTCAGGTAAATAAATTTAGTGAAATAGAAGTAATCGGCTATGGACTTTCAAATAATTCTGGTATAAAAAAAGGTCAGATTATTGACCCTCAAAGGGTAGCTAAGTCAATAAAAGAAGCAGTAGAAAATGCAGAACAAATTTCAGACTTGGCCGTAAATTCAGCATATGTAAATATAAAAGGGATGAATGTTAGAATAGAGAAAGTTGTTATGGAATCTGATGTTGGAAAACCAGATGATGGGATGACAGTAAATGATATATATAATCTATTTACAAAAATACAACTTTCAACTAAACTTGATAAAGATGAACAAATAATTGATATTATTCCTTATGAATATTATGTTAATGGTAGAACGTATAAAGAAGAACCAATAGGTGCTTTTTGCAAAACTTTTTCAATGGAAGTAGAAGTAATTATTGCTAAAGGGAAATATATTGATGGGATTCAACAGACATTAAAGTATGCTGGAATTAAACTTGATGGGTTAATTTTAGAAACTTTAGCAACTTCAAATATTGTTTTAATGCCTGAAGAAAAAGAAATGGGAGTTTTAATGGTAGATATTGGTGGAGGGCATACAGATGTTTCTGTATACAAAGATTCAAAAATTGAATTTTATACTACTATACCAGTGGGTCGGAGATCATATAACAAGTGATATAGCTCTAACTTTTGATATTTCTACAGATGAAGCTGAAAAATTAAAGAAGCAATATAATCTTGCTATAATGGCAATGATAACAAATAATCATGACGTAAAATTAACATCAAAAATGTCTAACCAAGAAGATAGTGTTGTAAAGTGTAGTGACATTGTACAAGTTATAGAGGCAAGAATTAAAGAGATTTATCAGATAATAAAAAAGATGATAGGAGAAAATGGCTTAACAAATAAGATTCAATGTATGGTATTAACAGGACAAGGTATAAGTCAAATAGTAGGTGCAGAAGAGTTAGCAATGCTTACTTTAAAAATAGATCAGGTAAGAGTATGTAGTCCAAAGTTAATAAATATTATAAAACCACAGCACACAACAGTGTTTGGTATGGTAAGATATATATCTAGTCTAGGTGCTGGTAAGCATGTAAATAGTGATGTGGAAATTATAACTGAGCCCACAGTTAAAGAAAAAATAATTGGAACTTTTAGAGATTTAAAGGATAAAATATTTGGTGTTAAAGATAAAGATAAAAACTTGTTCTAGTTTAAGGAGGAATTAATAATGGAAAATGAGTTACAAACAGGTGTAGCAAATATTAAAGTAGTAGGTGTTGGTGGCGGTGGAAACAGCGTTGTTAATAGAATGATTGAGGCAAATATAAAGGGAATTGAATTCATAGCAATTAATACAGATAAACAAGCGTTGGGACTTTCTAAAGCTTCAAGAAAAATCCAAATTGGTGAAAAGCTTACAAGAGGGTTGGGTGCAGGAGCTAACCCTGATATTGGAAAATGTAGTGCAGAAGAATCAAAAGCTGAAATTGCAGAAGCGCTAAAAGGTGCTGATATGGTGTTTGTAACTGCTGGTATGGGAGGCGGTACTGGTACAGGCGCTGCTCCAGTTGTTGCAGAAACATCAAAAGAAATGGGAATTTTAACTGTTGCGGTTGTAACTAAACCATTTCCTTTTGAGGGAAAAAGAAGAACTTTACAAGCTGAAGCAGGTATCGAAGAATTAAAACAATCAGTAGATACATTGATAATTATTCCTAATGAGAAACTATTACAGGTTGTTGAAAAACAAACTTCTATTGTTGAAGCATTTAGAATGTCAGATGATGTTTTAAGGCAAGGTGTTCAAGGTATATCTGACCTTATTACTATACCTGGTCTTGTAAATCTTGATTTTGCTGATGTAAAAACAATAATGGTAAATGCTGGTATAGCTCATATTGGAATAGGAAGAGCATCTGGTGATCATAGAGCACAAGAAGCTGCAAGACAAGCTATTCATAGTCCGTTACTTGAAACTTCTATAGAAGGAGCTGGTGGAGTGCTTATTAATGTTACAGGCGGAAGAGATTTAGGATTGTTAGAAATTAATGAAGCTGCTGAGTTGGTTCAAAAATCTGTTGACCCTGAAGCAAATATTATATTTGGTGCTGTAATAGATGAAAGCTTGGAAAACGAAATTGTTATTACTGTTATAGCAACAGGCTTCTCTAAAACACCATTTCAAGAATTACAACTTGATAACATAGTGGGTGAGGCTTTAAAAACAGCTAACAATAGTTTAGAAGAAACAAATTATAATAATGCAAACTCAGGTGTTTCATCTAGAACAAGTGTTACTTCTAATATTAATGATTATAAAATTGATTTAGATATTCCACCTTTCTTAAGAAGAAATAGAGGAGAATAGTATTATTATTAGCAAAAAAATAATGATTAAAAATGAAGATTTTGGTATATTTGTATCAAAATCTTTGTTATTTTATATAAAAATCAATATTAATGTAAACGTAAAATAAAAAATAATTTTTTTATTCTACAAATTTTTTTAAAATGAATATATATAATATAGTCAAGGTGATATAAATGAAAATCTACCTTGACTATATTTTTTTAGAAAATGTTATTGTTAATTTTATAAATATAATGTTAATTTATTATTTTACCAGGTCAAAATCTAGAAAGATAACCATATTATTTGGTACAATATTTATTTCTATATATACAACTATTATTTCTATTCTTAATGAAAGTATATTAACAGGTACACTTGTAAAAATTTTAGCTGTAATTATATGTATATATATATCTTTTTTTCCTAAAACAATAATACAACTTATAAAAAAAGTAGTGTATTATTATATTTTTTATTTTATGTATATTGGAATTATAATTTCAATATCTTTAACATTAAATATAAATTTAGAGATTATATTTAATAAACTAATAATATATATTGTATCTGCTTTAATATTGTTTATTACCATTAAATTTTTTTGGAAAATGTGGAAAAGTAATATTAAAGAAGCTGACTTATTTTATACCATAAGAATAGGTAAAGAAGATATTACCGGATTTGTTGATACTGGAAATACTGCAAAAGATACATTAACAAATTTAGATGTTATATTTTTAGATCATGTTTATATGGAAAAATTAAAAGACATAATTAATAAAAAAAATAAGGTGATTTTAAATATAAATACATTAAATGAAAAATCAAATGAAGATGGATATATTATTGATAATGTTATATTTTATAAAAATAATAAAGAATACATAGTAAATAAAATTATAATATGTTTTGCAACTAATAACCTTTCTAAAAAAGAATATAGTGCACTTATAGGATATAATACATATATAAATAATTTAAAGGGGGTATCATTTTGTTAGGATTTGATAAGATAAAAATGATATATGTAAATTTTTTAAGGTTTATAGGGATTGAAGATGAATCAGTATTCTATATAGCAGGAAATGATAAATTACCAGCACCATTGGATTCAAAAAAAGAGCAGGAATTACTTGAAAAACTAATGGAAAAAGACGTAAAAGCAAAAAATATTTTAGTAGAGAGAAATTTAAGGTTAGTAGTATATATAGCAAAAAAATTTGAAAATTCAGGTGTTAATATAGAAGATTTAATATCTATAGGTACTATAGGTTTAATGAAAGCTATAAATAGTTATAATTTGGAAAAAAATATAAAGCTTGCTACTTATGCATCTAGATGCATAGAAAATGAGATATTAATGTATTTAAGAAAAAATAATAAAATTAAGAGTGAAATTTCTATAGACGAACCGATTAATACGGATAGTGAAGGAAATGATATGTCATTAGCAGATATACTTGGCACGGACAATGATAGTATCTATAAATCTGTAGAGGAAAATGATAATAAAAAAATTTTAATAAACGCTATAAAAAAATTAAATAATAGAGAAAAGACGATAATGCAGTTAAGATACGGATTCGATGGAATGGAAGAACTTACTCAAAAGGAAGTAGCAGACAAATTAGGAATTTCTCAATCTTATATATCTAGGATAGAGAAAAAGGTCATCAACAATTTAAAAAAAGATTTTTTATTATAAAAAAATATCCCTCCTAAATTTTAGGAGGGAATAATTTATACCAATATTTTTTGAGGAATTTTTACCTGATATTGGACATAATCAGTGAAATTCCTTTTATGATACCTATTTGTTAAATTTCCGTAAGGGTCAATATAAAATCCTCGCGGTAAGGAAAGTTTTTTTAAATTAACACTTTCGTTGAAGTGTATAACCCCATTGTTTATTTCCACTTCAATATTTGGATTTAATTTTTCAATCTTTCTTACAAGATCTTCTTTTGAATAATTTTTCATAGTTCTCATATCTCCTTTAATTAAATAAGATTTTAATATATTTTACATCTAAGATTATACCATAAAATATAAGTTATGTCAAATGAAATATAAAAAATAACTAAATATAAATTTCTACAAATTATTTAATAATATAATAATATAATTTAAACAATAATTTATATTATACTTATAATTGTAAAAAAGCACTAATAATATCAAGTAATGTCGAAGTTGTATATTATAAATTCATATGTGAAAAATAATATTAAAAATAAAAAGGAGAGATACATATGAATATAAAAGTAGAGGTACAAGGATTAGATACATCAAAATTACCTAAACTATCTCAAAAAGAACAAGCGGATATGCTATATAAAATAAAAGAGGGAAATTTAGAATTAAAAGACCAGTTTATAGAGGCAAATTTAAGATTAGTATTAAGTATTGTTAAAAAATTTAATAATAGGGGAGAAAATGTAAATGATATATTTCAGGTAGGTGTTGTAGGTCTTATAAAGGCTATAGATAATTTTGATATTACACAAGGAGTTCAATTTTCAACTTATGCTGTACCAATGATAATTGGGGAAATAAAAAGATATTTAAGAGATAATAGTGCTTTTAGAGTAACAAGGTCACTTAGAGATCTTGCATATTTAATATCACAAGAAAGAGAAAAGTATATAAGAGAAAAAAATGAAGAGCCAACTTTAGAAGAAATATGTAAGTTAACTAATGCATCAAAAGAAGATGTAGTTTTAGCAATAGATAGTCAATTAGTTCCGATGTCTATATATGAATCTGTATACAATGATGGTGGAGACCAAATATATTTGTTAGATCAATTAAAAAATGAGAAAGAAGAATCAGAAGGATTAATAGATAAAATAGCAATTGCACAAATCTTAAATAAATTATCTGATAAGGAAAAATATATAATAGAGAGAAGATATTTTAAAAATAAAACTCAAACAGAATTAGCAACCGAGTTAGGAGTATCACAAGCACAGGTGTCAAGAATTGAAAAAAGTGCATTGGAAAGAATAAAAAAAAGGATAAAATAGATAAAAAACATATATGTAGTTATTGCATATATGTTTTTTGATGACATATATATTAGTAATATTGTTATTTTATAAAAAGTATGTTAAAATAAACGAGATAAACGGGGTGGTAGTATGCTTAGTGTAAAAGAATTAGTAATAGTTTCTAAAGGTATTTTATTAAATGGCGATGAAAAATATATTCCGACTGATTATGTTATAGACAGTAGAAATATAAATAATAAGGCATTTTTTGTTCCAATAAAAGGTGAAAGAGTAGATGGACAAAATTACATAATAGATGCTGTTAATTGTGGAATATGTGGATATTTTATAACTAGAGATTGTAAAAATAAGAAATATATAATAGACGAAACTATTAAAATAAATAAAGATATTATAATAATAGAGGTTGATGATGCTAAAGAGGCTTTGTATAATTCCGGAAAGTATAATAGAATAAAACATATAGATATACCAGTGGTGGCAGTTACGGGAAGTGTAGGAAAAACAAGCACTAGGGAGATGATAGCAAGTGTTTTAGCAACTGAAAAAAAGGTTCTTGTAACAAATGCAAATTATAACAGTCTCATTGGTGCACCCTTGATGGCGTTAAAAATAGATAATCAAGATATATGTGTGTTAGAAATAGGAACTGATTGTAAAGGGGAGATAGAAAAACTTTCAGAATTATTGGTGCCGGATATAGGTGTCATAACAATGATTGGAACGGCACATATAGGCAATTTTGGTAGTAGAGAGAATATATATAAAGAAAAAATTCAAATATGTTCACATATGAAAGAAAAATCTACGTTAATAGTGAATGGAGATGATGATTTTTTAGTCAAATTACATTCAAATGAATTAATTAATGTAGAAAAGTTTAAAAAGAAGGATATTAGTAATTTAGAGGAAAATATTAATGGAATAAAATTTAATACTAATATATATGGTAAAGATGAAGAAATTATAATTAATCAGATTGGGATTCATAATGTCCAAAATGCAATTTGCGCTATTAGAGTAGCTGAAAAATTCAATATAAAGAAAGAAAATATAATAAATGGTATAAAAAAATATAAAAATTTTTCTAGAAGACTTGAGAAAATAGAATTAGAAAATAATATTGTACTAATAGATGATACATATAATGCTAGTATAGATTCAATGAAATCTGGATTGAAGACTGTTAATAAAATAAATTCTAAAAGAAAGATAGCAGTTTTAGGTGATATGTTAGAACTTGGAGAGTTTTCAGATAAAATTCATTCTGATGTAGGAAAAATATTTGGAAATTTAAAATATGACATTCTATATGTAATTGGAAGTAAATCTAAATTAATCGCTAAAGAGGCAAAAAAATTTTTATATGTAAAGGAATTTAACGATATTGATAAATTGATATTTGATTTAAAAAATGAAATAAAGAGTGGAGATTTAATTTATTTAAAGGCATCTAACAGTATGAAGTTTAACAAAATTGTAAATAGTTTAAAAGCTAAGTAGAATATTTAAATACCTCTTGCATATTATATATTGGTGATAATATGGCAAGGGGTATTGATTTTAAACAAAAAGAAGTAATAAATATTAATGAAGGAAAAATTTTAGGCTTTGTTACAGATGTTCAAGCAAATTTTGAGACTGGTGAAATATATGAAATAATAGTAGCAAAGACAGGAAAATTACTTAGTGGAGTTATTGGGAAAAATAATATAACGATTCCATGGCAAAAGATAAAAAAAATAGGTGAAGATGTAATATTAGTAGAAATTTAAAAAAAATGTCGAAAAGTGTTGACAAATTATAAAAATAATTATATAATGAAACACGTCGCAAGTTATTATAAAAAATGTCTTTAGAATATTATGTAAAAAAATAACAAAAAATCACATAAAAGTGTTGACAAAATAACGAGCGATATGTTAAAATGAAAATACAGTCACAAAAGAGTGACAGCACATTGAAAAATAAACAATACAAGAACGAACCAAAAAAAGGTTGTACATA
>CAKOYA010000001.1 GCA_934130325.1 uncultured Clostridia bacterium | reverse complement strand
ACATTACACAATATATATTCAATAGGTATGGCATTAGAAGAGGAAGGATTCAAAATAATAAATAATATAACATGGCAAAAAACTAATCCTCCACCTAATCTAGCCTGTAAAACATTTACACATTCTACAGAAACAATATTATGGGCAAGAAAAGATTTGCCAAAAATAAAATATAAATTTAATTATGAACTAATGAAGAGCTTGAATAATAACAAACAAATGAAAGATGTTTGGACAACTTCTCTAACAAAACCATCTGAAAAGAAACAAGGAAAACATCCAACACAAAAACCTTTAGAGATACTAGAGAGAATTATATTAGCATCCTCAACAGAAAATGATTTAATATTAGACCCTTTTTGTGGAAGTGGCACAACAGGTATAGCAGCAAATAAATTAAATAGAAAATTTATAGGAATAGATAATTCGCAGGAATATTTAGACTTATCAATAAGGAGGTTTGAACAAATACATGAAGTTAGAAATAACAAGAAAAATGATTAATGATTTTTATAATTGCTTTGAAACAGGATATGATTTCGAATACTTTTTAAAGAAATTTTTAGAAGATTTAGGATTTACAGATATAAAAGTAACAAAAAGAAGTGGAGATAATGGAATAGATTTACTTGCATACAAAAATTCTATAGATGATTTAGATATAGATCCTGAAAAATATATTATTCAAGCAAAGAGATATAAAAATACAGTACCAGTAAAAGAAATTCGTGAATTTAAAGGAACAGCATCTTATGAGAAAAGAATATTTATTACTACAAGTGATTTTACAAAAAGTGGAAAGAAAGAAGCTGCAAACGATAAATTAAGAAAAATAATTTTGATTAATGGTGAGTCAATATTAAAATATTATATGGAACATCCAGAAAAAGACTATATTTTTGAATGGAATCCAGTAGTGTCAAAAGAAAAAGTAAAAAATATAGTAGAAACAAATAGTGAAGAAAAAGTTGTGAAAAAAGCGATATTCAAGGATAATTCAATATTAAGATTAATTAGCAGTAATGATATTAGAGCTAGAATATTACCTATTCCGGTAGAAATATTTGAAAAAATAAAATATTGCAAAGATTATAAAGTAGTAATCGACAAAGAGGAAAGAAATTTAAATATTAATAGTGAAAGAAGATATTTTGGAGGAGTTACAGAAATATACAAAAATATTGGCTATATTGATTACAATGGAAAAAATAAGAAAAAATCATATTGGAAATTAGATCAAAAGAATGAAAAAATATATATAGAATTTGAATAGGAGATTTATATGAAAAGAGATTTTAAAGAATGGTTAAGTAAATTTAAATATAGTATTTCAGGTTATAATTATTATATTGATTTTGAAAAAGTATATAGAAATGTAGATAGTATAAAAATTGAATTAAATATATTGAATTCACTAATTGGTTCTAAAAATATTGAGAACGATTTTGAAGAACTTATTAAAAAATATCCAGAGGTATTAAAATGTATTCCCACATTGTTAGCTGTTAGACAATCAGAAATATATGCACAAGATGAAGATGGAGAATATATGTATAATTTTAATAAGTTAAACTACGATATAGAACAATATAAAGTATTCATGAAAAAAACTGGCTTATTTGAATTATTACAACATCATATTATAAATAATTTAGTTGATTATTGCCTAGGTATAGAAACTGGTTTAGATTCAAACGGAAGAAAAAATCGTGGTGGACATCAAATGGAAGATTTGGTTGAAAGCTACATAAAAAGCTCAGGAGTAAAAGAGTATTATAAAGAGATGTATTTAACGGAAATAGAGAAAAAATGGAATATAGATTTATCAGCTATATCAGCTAATGGAACTTCAACAAAAAGATTTGATTTCGTGGTTAAAACAAATGATATGATATATTTAATAGAGACAAACTTCTATGGAGGAAATGGAGGAGGCTCAAAGCTTAATGAAACCGCTAGAAGCTATAAAATGTTGTCACAAGAGGCAGATTTAATAGATGGAGTTACTTTTGTATGGATTACAGATGGTACTGCTTGGAAAAGTGCTAGAAGAAATTTAGAAGAGACATTCAATGTTATGGATAATATTTATAACATTGATGATATGGAAAACGGAATGATGGAGAAATTATTTATAGGAGAACAAGAACTTTTAATGGTTGCAGAAGAGAGTGAAGAATATAAGTATGAGTAAAATGGAAAAGAGGAGATCTAATATAGATTTACAAGTAATAAGAATTCAAAAAAAATTAGAAACTTTATTTAATGGAGTTATTAATGGGAAGTTTGATGAAAATAGTGAAGAAAATATAGATGTTTTTTATAGTAGAAGTATTAGTGGTTTAATTTTAATGAATTTAGTAGGTATAGATAAGACTAACATTAATAAGTTTATTACGGATGGTTTTAACGACTATGGAATAGATTGTATATATAGAGATGAAAATTCAAAAAAACTAATATTAATACAATCTAAGCTAATTAAAAATGGTAATTCCTGTCCATCAAAAGGAGAAGTTTTAAAATTTTTAGACGGAATACAAAAATTATTAAATTTAGATTTCTCAAACTTTAACGAAAAAATTTTAGAAAAAAAAGAGATGATAGAAGAAACTATATCGGATGTTAATTATAAAATTGAAATGATATTAGCATACACAGGTACTCAAAAATTAGCAAAAGAAATAGAAGATTCAATTATATCTTTTGAAAATAATATAAATGGTGGAATAAGTGATTTAATAAGCCATAAAATAGTAGATAAAACCCAGATATATAAAATGGCATTAAATGATTTTAATTCACAAATTGATATCGACAATATTGAATTACTAAATTGGGGAGTAATAAGTGATGGGGAAAATGCTAATGCTTATTATGGTATAGTAAATGCTTCATATATTGCAGAATTATGGAAAAAATATGATATTAGATTACTAGCACAAAACATAAGATTTTTTAAAGGTAATTCTAATGTTAATAATGGTATAAAGAATGTATTATTAACTGAACCACAAAATTTTGTATATTATAATAATGGAATAAAAATTATAGCTAATAAAATAGAAAGAAAACTAAAAAGAAGTCTTGATCGAAATGCAGGAGAGTTTTCTTTAAAAGGTATAAGTATAGTAAATGGTGCTCAAACAGTAGGTTGTATAGGGGACGTATATGAAATAAATCCAGAAAAAATATCAATAGCAAAAGTTTTTGTACAAATTATATCATTAGAGAATAGGGAAGAAAACTATGGAGAACAAATTACTAAATTATCCAATACTCAAAACAAAATCGAAAACAAAGATTTTGCTTCTCTTGATGAACAGCAGGAGAGAATAAGAAAAGAATTAGCAGTAGAAAATATAGAATATATATATAGGGACGGAAATAGAGAAACAAAATTTAAAGATAATTTTACAATTGATGATGCAATAATTGCTATGGGATGTTATAATAAAGATGTAGTTATATCAACTATAATTAAAAGAGCGATAGGTAGTATATATGATGATTTAAATAAGTATCCATATAAAGAAATATTTAATAACAAGTTAGAGGTTAATCTATTATGGAAAAATGTTAAAATATATAGAATATGTGAAGAAAGTATTAAAGAAAAAATTAAACAGCAAGCAAGTAAAAAGAAATTAATATTAGTTCATGGAAATAGATTTATACTTCATATGTTATATAGAATATTAATTAATAAGTATGATTATAACGGAACTGACCTACCAGAAACCAAATTAATAAGTGATATTATAGATAGTACAGTTGAAATTGTTAATAACAAATCAACAGAAATTTTTGGTGATACATATATAGCTAATGTTTTTAAGAATAACAATAAATGTATAGAATTAGAAAAAAAGATTTTTGAAGAATGGGAGATAATAGAAAATGATAATTCTTCTGAACATAATCATTGTGAAGATAAACAAATTACTTTATTTGAGATGTAATAAATACTTAAGGGCAGAAAATATTTTTCTGCTTTTTATACTATATTTCGACAAACCTCTTATAATAAGTGTATTATATTATAGATATAGAAATACAATAAATTAGTATTATGTTTAATTGATTTTAATATTTATCGCAAGGAGGGGAAAAATGATTAAAAAAGTAGAAATTAAAAACGAAGATTTAAAACAATTATACAATAAAGTTATAAAAAATGGAAAAAATATTGCAAGTATGAAAAAATTAGATTTGCATATACATACTCCTGGTTCTAAAGATTATATATGGAAATATGATAAATCTGAAGAAGAAAAGGAATATATAGAGTTTCTTAATAGATTTATAGAGTCAGATTTAGATGCTATAGCGATTACAGATCATAATACAATAAAAGGATATGAGAAAATAGAAAGTATTATACAAAATAACAATGAATTAAAAGAAAAGTTGAAAAACAAATATATTCTCCCAGGAGTTGAAATAACTTGTTTTGGAAGACATTTTTTAGTATATTTTTCAGAAAAAATGTCTATAATGGAAATTAAAAGTTTTCTTGTTGAATGTGGTATAGATACAGATGAAGGTAATGAAAACTCAACAGCAGATAGAGTTACTCCTTTAACTTTATGTGAGATAGCCAAAAAGTATAATGGTATAGTAGTATTACCACATGCTGATTCTGATAAAGGATTTTTAAAAGATTACATAAAAATTCAAAAAGAACTGAAAGATACTTTTGAATTGAAAGGTGGAATTATAAAGAAGGTTTTAACTTCTGATAATTTATTTGGAGTATGTATAAACGATGAAAGAAACAGACAAAGAATTAGAGAGGTATTGAGTAATTATGGTAAGAATATAAAGATATTTAAAGCTTCTGATAGCCATAGCTCTTATTCCGTAGAAGATTATCAAGGTTCAGGTAAAGCAATGGGAAGTGAATATTTTTGGGCAAACATAGGAAATGTTAATTTCAGAACATTAAAGTTATTTTTTTCAAATCCAAATACAAAAATTATAGAAAAAATAGAAGAAAAAGATAATCCATATATAAAGGGGTTTTGTGTAAAAGGAGGATTTATAAAAAATAAAAATAGAGATGAAGAGTGGGCGATAATTCCTTTTTCAAAAGAATTAAACTGCTTTATTGGTGCTAGAGGAACTGGAAAATCAACAATAATAGATATTATTAAATATACATTTAACTTTTTTGAAACAGAATTATACGCAGAAAAGGAAAAAGAAGATGATTATATTATTATTTCTAAGAACTATGAAAAAGAATATGAAGAGTATAGTGAAGATAAGAGTATTATAAATAGGTTTGATGAAATAATTACTTTTATAAATAAAGGTAGTGATTTGTATGCTTTACATATAAGTCCTAGCGGTTTTACTAAACCTAATGCAACTTTGTATAAATATGAAAATAATAAGTTTAATAAAAAGAATTTTATAAAAAAATTAGATAGGAACAAAATATCTAGCTTAGAAAAATTTATTATTGAAATAAAACCTATAATATATCAACAAAAAAATATACTAGACATAGGGAATAACAAATTAAAAGTAACTAGAACCATAACTAATATTATAAGTAAACTTGTTGGAGAAGAGTATAGAGAACTTATAAAGAAAAAACTAATGTTACAAAGTGAAATAAAAGATATTTGCAATCAAATGAATTCAGATAGAAAGGTAGATAAACATGCAGATGCAAATAGTAAAGAATTATCAAGTAAATATGAACAATTATTAGAAGTATGCGAAAAGATTAATACTATCAATATAAATACTTTAGTTGAAATGAATAGGATATTAGATAAAAAATTGCAATTAAATTATGAAGTAGTATTGCATAAATCATATATTAAAGAATTAATTTATGATATTGTTAAGGGTAATAGGAATGATAAAAATATTGATTATGAACAACAACTAAAATTAAGAAGAGATTTTAATTTTTTATTATCAAAAATTGGAGAAGTCCATAATTTAATTTATTTACTATTTACTAAACAATATAAGAAAATATCAGAAGCTACAGGACTATCTGAAGAAATAGCTGAAGAAGCATGTAATTTATCATATAAATATATATTAGGAGAGTATGTAACAAATATACCTCAAGTAATAATTGATTTTAAATTAAATGTAAATTATGGTAGCAAAAATAAAGATGTTTTCGTCGAAAGAGAAAATTTATCGTTTGGACAAAGAGCGGTAGGAATATTATTAATAATTTTATATGGTACTACTATTTCAGATTTTAACCAGACAATAATTTTAGATCAACCTGAAGATGATTTGGATAATTCATATGTATATCATACATTAGTCAAACAATTAGCAGATGTAAAAGAAAAAAGGCAATTAATAGTAGCTACTCATAGTCCTAATATTGCAGTTGCAGGAAATGCAGAAAACATTTTAGTCTTAAAAGGAAATGGTGAAAATGGATGGATTGAATGTAATGGAACAATTCATAATAATAGGGTATCTAATGAGGCTGTTGACATATTAGAGGGAAATGAAACCGTCTTTAAAGAAAGAGCGGAATTATATGGAATAATATAAAGAATGGGATAAGTAAGTCGTGTTTTATTACACTGTCAATCAAAGTGCAATTTTAAAATTCCAAAGTGCAAATTTTGCACTTTGGAATTAATTATTTCATATTATTCATCAAAACAACCCATAACTAACTTAGAACCATCCACAAACCCATTCCTATAATACTTTTCATTCCAATAATCACAATAATCTAAAAAATTATCATCAAGTTTATGTAATTGTTGTCTAACATATTTCTTATTACACTCAGGTACATTTCTTAAAATATTTTCAGCTATTTCATCAAAATAAATCCAATGTTTTTTATCTTCAGCAGATTTTAATGAAGAAATATCTTCATCTCTATAAATAAACCAATCTTTTAAAATATCATCATTAACTTCTCTTAAATTTTTCATAATATAATCCTCCAATATAATTATAAATTTTATAGAAGATTGCTGCAAAATTTTATCAAATAAAATTGGGAAAATTTTGGGAAGAATTGCTTCCAAAAACATCCTAAAATTGCATAAAAGCTCAATAAACTAAATCTTCTATAAATGGCTAAATACCAACAAAAACTTGAGTTTTCATAAATTTTCAAAAGTGTCTTTGCCGGCGCTCATAACCCGAAGGTTATAAGAAGACTATAGATTGCTTATGTGAAAATTTTGTTAAAATTAGCACTCACATGTTGACTTTGCTAAAAAATGGAGTATAATAATAAATAAGGTGATAAATATAGTTTATCATTTTAATATGTGCCACTCCCATCAAGTGTCAACACATAAATAAAAATTTAAAGGAGTTGATTTTTATGATGATGATACCAAGAAGACATGACTTTGAGTTATTAGGTGATATGTTTTCAGATGCATTTTTTAATGAGGGAGAAAGTAAATTAATGAAGACTGATATAAAGGAGAAAAAAGATAAATACGTGATCGACATTGATTTACCAGGTTATGAAAAAGAGGGAATAAAACTAAACATTCAAGATGGATATTTAACAGTACATGCAAGTGTAAATAAGGAAGAAAAAGATGAAGAAAAAGGCAAATTTGTGCGTAAAGAAAGATATTCTGGTGAATGTTCGAGAAGCTTTTATATTGGCGAAAGTGTGACAGAAGACGAAATAAAGGCTAAATTTAAGAATGGTATCTTAACAATTGATGTTCCTAAGAAGGATGATAAAAAGGAAGTGCAAGAGAAAAAATTTATACCAATCGAATAATAAAAATTATATGTAAGGAGTGGTTATTTAAAATCGCTCCTTCTCTATTATATTAATTTAGTACAAAAGGTTTGAATTTGTTTTTAATAGATGTATAATATATTCTAGTATTATGTACTTTTTATGATAATTTTAAGGAGATGTGTTTATGGATATTACAATTGATGTAGATGGTTACAAATTAAATGTAAGGGCAGCAGCGGTTATTATTCATGATGAAAAGGTACTAACTCATAAAAACAAGAATTCAGATCATTATGCTTTAGTTGGAGGAAGGGTGGCAATAGGTGAAGATTCTAAAACAACTGTGCTAAGAGAGTGTGAAGAGGAGTTAGGCAAAAAGGTTGAAATAACTGGATATATCGCTACAATAGAAAATTTTTTTGAAATGAAGAATTCAAAATATCATGAGATAATGTTTGTGTATAAAGCGGAGTTCGTAAACGAAGAAGATAAAAAAATAAACTACACATTAAAAAATCTTGAAGGAAAAGATTATCTTGAGTATCCTTGGATTGAAGTAGATAAGTTGGATGAATATAACATTGTACCAAAAGCTGTAAAGAAAATATTAAAGGAAAAAGATTTTCCAATACATGTTATAAATAAAGACATTTAGAAAATATTCACCTTATATCTTAGTTTTTAATAAACTATTATATGAGGTGAGTTTTTATGGAAAAATTTAAGGTAGGAGACATAGTGGCAAGAAAGTCATATAACTATGATATTATTTTTAAAATAGTAGGGATAAATAGTATAAAAGAGTATGAATTATGTGGTTTAACGGTTAGAATTGTAGCAAATTCACCTGAAGAAGATTTAAAACATATTTCTAATGAGGAAGTAGAACAAAGAATAAAAAATGAAGAGAAAAGTAGATGTGAAAGATTAAGTAGATGCTATTCAAATGTATATAGAAAATTTAATGGAATGGGATATTATAATAATAAAAATTACTATATAAGGGAACCATATATAGATGACCCAAATATATTTAAAAAAGATCCTGTTCTTAAGAAGCCAGGAATCGTGTTACATATAGATGGAGACCCGGAATACACTGAGAAATGCAGGGAAGCCTATAGAAAGATGGGACTTACTGTATACGCGTATAATATACCAGAATCTGAACAATATAGACAAGTTTATTCCTTATTACAAAAAATAAGACCAAATATCTTAATTTTGACGGGCCATGATGCATTTATGAGAAAAAGAAATGATATATATAATATAGAAAATTATAAAAATTCAAAATATTATATTCAGGCTGTATTAGAAGCAAGAAGGTATGAACATAATTTAGATAACTTAGTAATATTTGCAGGAGCATGTCAAAGTTATTATGAAGCAATAATATCAGCTGGAGCAAATTTTGCCAGTGCACCAAAAAGAGTATTAATAGATATGATGGATCCTATAATAGTTGCAGAAGCAATAGCATATACTCCAATTGATCAATTTGTTCCAGTAGCAAATATAATATCTAA
Source organism: uncultured Clostridia bacterium (assembly GCA_934130325.1). Taxonomy (GTDB): domain Bacteria; phylum Bacillota; class Clostridia; order TANB77; family CAG-465; genus CAG-465. The sequence continues at coordinate 116,324 of CAKOYA010000001.1, read as the reverse complement.
TACAAGAGAAGGAATAGATGGAATAGGTGGACTTCAAACAAGAGGTACATACAGAACAGGTATGCCAGGTTTATAAAATAAAAAAATTAATTAATTTTTTGAATATAATAAAAATAAAATCTCCATAATAGAAATAAGGAGATTTTTTTATGGGAAAAATTCAACAAAAAAAAGAAAAATTGACTACATCAGATGAAATTATAAATTATATAAAAAAACAAACTTCTAATACATCCGATATAACATATAGGAAAATAAATGTTTTAAATGAAAGTTTGTACTTGGTTTTTAGCGAGCCAATGACGTCATCTGCAGATATATCGGACTTTGTTATTAGGAGTATAAAGAATATTATAAAAACAAATCAAGAGGAAGAAAAATTAGAAAAAATAAATGATAATATAGATGAGTATATAGATAAAAACTTAGAGATTGAAAAAACAAGGAGAGCTAAGTTAAATAGAAGAAATGAAAAAATAATAGAAAAAATAGAAAATGAAAAATCGTTAGCAAATAAAATAATAAGCAAATTAGAAGAAAATATATCTATAAGTAAAGTAAAGAAAATAGATATAGAAAAAGATGATATTTTTTATTATATATTCTCTGGATTTACCTGTATTATATATAATAAAGATATATTAGTAGTTGAAACTAAGGGGAATTTAGATAGAACAATATCATCACCTACTGTAGAAAATACTGTTAAAGGTCCAAAAGATGCGTTTACTGAAAATTATGAAAGCAATATTGGTCTTATAAGAAAGAGAATAAAGTCAGAAAAATTAGTTATAGAAGAAAATAAAATAGGTAGAAGGAGTAAGACAAAAGTTGGTTTAGCATATATTTATGATATAGCAAGACCTGAAATAATAAATCATATAAAGGAGAAATTACAAAAAATTGATATTGATGCAATATTAGATAGTAACTATATTATGGAGCTAATAGAGGATAATAATAGAACTAATTTTCCTACTGTGATAAGTACAGAAAGACCTGATTTAGTATGTAATTATTTACTTCAAGGAAGAATAGCTCTGGTAGTTGAAAATAGCCCATTTACCCTTGTTGTACCGGCTTTTTTGGATGATTTTATAAATAATATAGAAGACAATTATCAAAAAAGTAGTGATGTAACAATTACTAAATTTGTTAGATATATAGCATTCTTTATAACAATATTTACTCCTGCAATTTATATAGCATTAACTACATATAATCAGGAAGCTATACCTACTGAACTTTTGATATCATTTGTAGCTCAAAGAGAAGGAGTTCCATTTCCAGCCTTTTTGGAAGCATTTCTTATGATACTTTCATTTGAAATTTTAAGAGAAGGAGATTATAGAGTACCGGGATCTAGTGGTAGTACACTTTCAATTGTAGGTGCACTTATTCTAGGAGACGCAGCGGTAAGTGCAGGTATAGTTTCTCCAATAATGATAATAGTAGTAGCAATAACTACAATATCTGGTCTTATGTTTTCTGATTTAAATATGCTAAATGCACTAAGGCATTGGAGAATAATATTTTTAGTCCTTTCCGCTGTATCCGGACTTATTGGACTAGGAGTAGCTACAATGTTACTATTTATAAAAATAACAAGTACTATAAGTTTTGAAAAGGCATTTTCTTATCCTATTGCCCCAATAAATATAAAGGGATTAATGGATAAAGTTATAAAAAGAGAAAGTACTAGTAAAAGTTATGAAAGGGAACAAATATTAACAAATAATATAACAAAATATAAGGAGAACTAGTATGAAGTATAAAATAATAATAATCTTAATAAGTGTAATATTACTAAACTCAATACAAAGTTCTAGAGAATTAAATGATTTAACTATAGTATCCTCTGTTGGAATTGAAAAGAAGGAAGATGAATACTTAGTGACAGCTTTAATTACAACACCAGAAAAAAGCGAATCAGGGGCATCATCTTCATCTAGTGAAAAAAAAGTGATGTATCATTCTAGTGCTAAGACAATACATGACGCTTTAAGAAAAATGACGGTAGAAAGTCCAAATAAACTATATCTTGCTCATTTAAAATTACTTTTAATATCAGAAGATATTGCTAGGGAAAACTTAAAAGATGCATTTGATTTTTTTGTAAGGGATACAGAAACAAGTAATGACTTTATATTTTTAGTTTCTAAAAATTCTTCTCCGCAAGATGTATTAAGCTTAGTTATTCCAAATGAAGAAAATTTAACAGAAAATATTATTGATAGTGTAGAAGCAAGTGCAAAATATCTAGGATATTGTAATGAAAATACTCTAAATCAAACACTAGATACAATTTTAACTGGCGGAGAACAGGTGGTTATGCCAAGTGTTGAAATAGTAAAAGAAAGTAGTAATAAAAATAATGAAGAGAAAAAAAATAATAATGAAAACTCTTTAGGATTAACTACTAGTAGTGAAAAAAATCAGGATGAAAATGAAAAAAAAGATTCAGACCAAAATACTGCAAATGAAGAAATAAAAGGAAAAGTAAAAATTGATAAAATGGCATACTTTAAAGATAGCAAATTAATTGGATATTTAACAGATGAAGAAAGTATGGTCTGTAATCTAATTAGAAACAAAATAAATAATACAATATTAGAAGTAAATGAAGAATATAAATTTGCTGTAGAAATAGTAAAAATAAAAGTAGATTTAAAACCTACATATGAAAATAATGAATATGTAGTAAATATAACAGTAAAATGTTCATGCAACATAACAGAAATAAAGGAAAACTATCCTGCAATAACTAAGGAAAATGTTGCCAAATATCAAGAATGCATTGAGAAAAAAATGAAGGAACAAATGTATAATTATATATACAAATGCCAAAATGAGTATAAAACTGATATTTTGGGATATGAAAAATTATATAAAAAGAAATTAAATAAGGAGTATAAAAAAATAGAGAAAAACTTTGAAAATGAAATATTTCCAAAAATAAAAACTAACATAGATATACATGCACAAATTTCAAACTATGGAGGCATACGTAAAGAATGGTAAAAAGTAAATTAAATGAAATAAACAGTAATCAAATTCAGGGATTTGGTATACCTAGTTTAGTATATCCGCTAATGGTAAGTTCATTTTTAGGAATGGCTACTACTATTATGAATAAGATTTCAGGAGTGGATATGCCGATATCAATATTACTTGGAATATTGATAGGTATAATTCCTCTTTCATTAGTTTTATTTATATTAAACAATAGTAATGGTGAGGATATATCAGATCTTAATAAGCAAATATTTGGAAAAATAATAGGTAATATATTAAATTGTATATTGTATATTTTTACAATTTTTTATGCATCATTAATATTGTACAATCTAACACTCTTTTTTGACGTACAATATATGCCTGAAACAAATCCTTTATTTATAAAAATAATTATGTGCATTCCTATAATTTATGCAGCAAGTAAAGATGTTGCAAGTATAACAAGACTCTCTCAAACATTATTAATACTAGGGATATTAATATTTTTAGTGGCTGCATTTGGATTAATCGGAGATATGAATTTGGAAAATTTACAACCTGTGCTTAGTAATGGAATTGCAAGTCCTTTAAAAGCGTCCTGTATCTTTGGAATATTTGCTACATTACCTCTATTTTTCTTATTAACAATTCCTACTAAATTTGAGGCTAGCAATAAAAAAAGAAATAAAAGGATAATAGTAATGTATTTTATTTCAGGATTTGTTATATTTATGACATACTTAATAACTATGGGAGCACTAGGAGAAAAGATGGTGTCAATATATAAATACCCTGAGTATATAGTTTTAAAAAAAATATCAATACTTTTCGTAATTGAAAGAATAGAGAATACAGTAGCGCTATACTTTGTATTTTGCATGCTCATGTTCATAATACTGGTTATAAATTTTCTAAATAGGAATATAGAAAAAATGGTACCGAAATTTAAATATAAGGGAATAATACCTTATGTATTAGGATTAGTAATTGTGATAACTTCCTATAAAATGTTTCCTAATTCTTTAGTGGCAGAAAATTTTATTCAAAAATATGTTCCATATATAATGATAAGTGTACTATTTGGAGGAATTTTAATTACAGTATCGAGTATTTTATTTAAAAAATATATTATTGCCAATAAGAGTAGCAAAAAATAAATTTTATATAATAATTAAAAAGTGATTTTAAAAAAGTCTCACTAAAAAATAAATAAATTTTTCATTTATTTTTTGTGGGATTTTTTTATATTACCTTTTTTATCTGATTATTAAAAAAATATACAATATATTTAATATTATATTATTTTTTATACATATTATTAGAAAAAAATAATATAATTAAATACTAATTCTATTAATTTTATATATTTATAAAAAAATATCGATATGTGTTGATTTTTTTATTTTTTTATGATAATCTACTAGTAGAGATGTACTTTTAGTATTTATAATTGAATAGATATTAAAAGATACATAGATTTTTATTTCTACAAATATGAATATTGTGTCTATTTTTAGCTGTATGTTTCTAAAATATAATTAGATAAGTATTAATTAGTAGAAAAATAGTTTTTTTAAAGGAGGGGAAAATATGAAAAGTGAAAAAGACTGGTTAGTTACATTATTATTAAGTTTGTTTTTAGGAACTCTTGGAATTCATAGATTCTATGTGGGTAAAACAGGAACAGGAATTTTACAACTTATTACACTAGGTGGTTGTGGAATTTGGACTTTAGTAGATATTATTATGATTGCAACAGGTAAATTTACAGATAAGGATGGAAATGAAATTAAGAACTAAAATAATTTTTATTATAATTATAAATTTATTTTTGTATGTGGTGTTATATAATATTCCTGTTGATTCAGAAATATTAAAAAATATATGTATATTTAAAAATATAACCGGAAAAGAATGTTGGAATTGTGGTATGACTAGAGCATTTTTATCTATATTTCATTTTGATTTTAAATCGGCATATAACTTTAATAAGAATGTCATTATTGTATTTCCAATGACTATTGGTATTTACTTGTATAGTTGTTATAAATATGTTATAGGAGGTGTAAAGAATGAGCGAGAAAGGTAAATCAATTTTAGCATATATATTTACATGGGTAGGTGGATTGATTGTACTATTTGGTATGAAAGATAATACAAGAAATACAAAAATTCATGCAGCCCAAGCTATAGTTATAGGTATTGGATATATGGTTATATATGCTATATATAGAGTTATTCCTATATATATTCCATTTTTCTCTACAATTATATATGGATTGTATATAGTTCTTGTAATTATTGGTATAGTTAAAGCTAATAAAGAAGAAGATCCTGAACTTCCAGTTGTAGGGAAGATTGCTATGTCTATGTTTGGCAAAAAAATAGATGGTTAAGAATAGTTAAGTCTATTATAGTAACTTTGAGTTATACTTGAAGTATAAAATAAAAGAAGTGAGGTTAGTAGCAAAATCTGTTACTAATCTTATTTTTTATGTATAAAAAAAGAGCAAACCATCACGGTCTACTCTTTATATATAAATGTACATACTTCTAATTATTTATTTAACATTTTAGCAAGACTAGCCTTTTTTCTGCTAGCAGTGTTTCTAGCAAGAACACCTTTAGACCAAGCTTTATCTACTAAGCTAACAGCTGTTTTGTATAATTCGTCTTTTTCTGAAGAATTATTTTTAACAGCAGCTTCAAAAGCCTTAACAGCTTCTTTATATGCTTTTTTAGTTGCTCTGTTTTGAGCAGTTTTCTTTTCGATTATTTTAACTCTTTTTTTAGCTGATTTAATATTTGGCATTTAGTTTGGCACCTCCTTATATTTACTAGTAGTCATCATTACCAAAACATTTTAACATAAAAAAAATAAAAAATCAAGTATATTTAACATAAAATAGATATATTTTAAACGATTTTAAGTTAAAACAGTAAAAAACAAGATTATAACTCACTTTTAATCACATTATAAATTTCATTATGTATATCATCTATAGTTCTTAATTTTCCATCTTTTACACAGTCTACTATATACCAATCTAGTTTCTTTGCTAGATATAGTCCAGATTTTGCAGCATTTTTTAAATGTTCTGTATCCATTTCATGAATATCTTTTTTACTGCCATGTGTAAATTTATTTTCTCTTTCTTTCATTAATTTTAATGTGTATTCTACTGGTACATACAAAAAGAAAACTTGTGTTGGCTCTGGGAGCTCTAAGTCTTTAAACTCTCTTTCAGATATCCAGCTTGCAAATTCATCTAGTTTTGAATAGTCATCAGTATGTTTTAATATTTTTCCACCCTGATGTAATAAGTTAGAAGAAACATATCTATCAAATAAAATTATAGTTTCACAATCTAAATAATATTTTTCTATATTTTCTTTGTATGTGATATATCTATCTACGGCATAAAACATTGACGCTGCTTTGGCTGAAATATCATCTGGATTTTTAGATATGTTTCCATTTAGGTATTCTTTTACTGGGCCTGAGGACTGAGAATCGTAATTTGGAAAAGATGTTTTGAATACTTTTCTATTTTCTTCAAGTAATCTTTCGTAAATTTTTTGTGTTTGAGTCTGTTTACCTGAACCATCAGTTCCTTCTATTACAAATATTTTATTCATAATGTTCCTCCTTTAATTATTTTAGATTATTCTATCATAAAAAAAATATAAAAACAATACATATTTTGAGTTGGGAATTTATAGGTAAATTTTATACAATAAAGATGGCGATATATGTTTTTTGAAAAGTAAAAAATAAAAAAAGTTAAATACACAAAAAATAAATGAAATTTCTTATGAGAATTTAATAAATATTTTAGATAATTATCAACGATTTTGCAATGAAGTAAACAAAAAGCCGTTTATTGCAGTTACTAGATGTGATCCTTTATTGCACGTTGATATTTGGAAGATTTTGGGATAAAAGTGATAGTTGTAACAAAACTAAAAACAATATGACATTTTTTAGTAAGGATAAATTATAAAAAAATTAAAGAATTTAAGATAATATATTTTAACGAAAAAGATGAAGATGGAAAACTGCATTAGAAAAGAAAAAACCTTGGAATATATTCATATGTTATAGCAAAAAAATATAATAAAAGGTATATATTTTTACACATAAATGTTACATTTTTGTTACAAATCTTTTTAGAGGCTTAAAAGTCTCCAATTTTTTTCGTAAATTTACAAAAAAAACTTGCCTTTTACATAAAATTCTGCTATAATTAATAGTGATCTGCGTTGAAGTAAGATGTGGCTACTCTTTGAAGTAGGGAACTCTTATGGAGCATGTCTGATTTTAAATCGGGCGGCAAGTATGTAAAACTTATATTTGCCAAGAATGATATTAAAAGGAATTCTTGGTTTTAATATATGTAAAAAAGAAACACACGGGGTAGTGTAAAACTTGCAAAAACCGAAAATATAGAAAAGGAGTGTTTTACATATGGCAAAAGAACAAACTAAAAAAATGAGAATAAGATTAAAGGCTTATGACCATGTAGTACTAGAGCAAACTGCAGCTAAAATTGTTGATGTGGCTAAGAAAACTGGTTCACAAGTTTCAGGTCCTATTCCTCTTCCAACAGAGAAGGAAATAATTACAATTTTACGTTCTCCACATAAACATAAAGATTCTAGAGAACAATTTGAAATGAGAACACACAAAAGAGTAATTGACGTTGTATCACCAAGTCAAGCAACAGTAGATGCTTTAATGTCAATGGATATGCCTGCTGGTGTAGATATTGAAGTAAAATTATAATTTAAACTAAGATTTTTAGTAGTTATCCTATTTGGTAGGCAATGACATACCCTATACTAAAAAATCTAATTAGAGTTATTCTATGGGTTTAAATAAATTACGTAAAAGGGAGGAAATTGAAAATGGTAAAAGAAATTTACGGTAAAAAAGTAGGAATGACACAAATTTTCACCGAAGATGGTATTGCTGTGCCAGTTACTGCAATTGAAGCTAAGCCTTTAACAGTAGTTGGTAAAAAAACTTCAGATAAAGAAGGATATAATGCAATAGTAGTAAGTTTTGGTGAAATAAAAGAAAAAAATGCTAATAAACCTTTAAAAGGAGTATTTGCTAAATCTAATACAGAAATACAAAAATACTTAAGAGAGATAAAAGTTGAAAATGCTGAAGAATATGAAATAGGAAGCAAAATTACAGTTGAAGCTTTTGATACAAATGATAGAGTTGATATTCAAGGAACTTCAAAAGGTAAAGGTTTCCAAGGAAATATCAAAAGACATGGACAACACAGAGGTCCAATGAGTCATGGTTCTATGTATCATAGAAGACCAGGTTCAATGGGAGCTACTTCTACACCAGGTAGAGTATTTAAAGGTAAGAAACTTCCAGGACATATGGGAAGTAGAACATCTACTATTTTAAATCTTGATATAGTAAAGGTGGATGTGGATAAAAATGTTATTTTAGTAAAAGGATCAGTTCCTGGAGCTAAAGGAGCTATAGTAAAAGTAAAAAAATCAGTAAAATAATAGATTAAACTGAGAGGAGGAAAAAATATGCTAAAAGTAGACGTTTTAGATATGCAAGGTAAAAAAGTAAAAGAAATTGAACTTCAAGAAAACGTTTTTGGAGTAGAAGTAAACGATATTTTAGTACATGCTGCTTTAGTTAATTATTTAGCTAATCAAAGACAAGGTACACAATCTACAAAGACAAGAGCTGAAGTTCGTGGTGGTGGAAGAAAGCCATGGAGACAAAAAGGAACAGGACGCGCAAGACAAGGTAGTATAAGAGCACCACAATGGATAAAAGGTGGTATTGCACTTGGACCAAAACCAAGAACATATAAATATGCAATTCCTAAAAAAATGAGAAAACAAGCATTAAAATCAGTTTTCACTTCTAAAGTTCAAGAAGGAAATTTAGTGATTGTTGATAAATTAGAATTAAAAGAAGTAAAGACAAAAGAAATGGTTAATACTTTAAATAACTTAAATGTAAAGAAAGCATTAATTGTTTTAGAAGATAAAAATTTAAATGTTCAAGCATCAAGCAGAAACATTGAAAATGTAAAAACTACTTTGGTTAATACAATAAATATATTTGATTTATTAAAATACGATTCATTAGTAGTAACTGAAGAAGCAATTAAAAAGATTGAGGAGGTGTACGCTTAATATGAAATATGCAGAAGACGTTATAATTAAACCTATAAGAAGTGAAAAAGCTTTGATGGGCGCTGCCGAAGGAAAATATACTTTTGAAGTTGCAATAAATTCTACAAAATTAGAAATTAAAAATGCTGTAGAAGAATTATTTAATGTAAAAGTTTTAAAAGTTAGCACAATGAGATATGATGGAAAAAATAAAAGAGTTGGAGTACACCAAGGTAAAACAAAGGCATGGAAGAAAGCAATTGTACAAATTGATACAAATCCAGCTGAAGAAAAATACTTAACAAAAGGTGGAAAAACTGCTAAATCAAGTAAAAAATATAAAACTGAAATAGAAGAAATAAGTTCAGCATTTGGAATAAACTAGGAGGGAATAAAAATGGGAATAAAATCATTTAAACCTGTTACTCCATCACTTAGAAATATGACTGTTTTAACTAATGAGGAAATAACAAAAAAAGGACCAGAAAAGAAATTACTTTCTACATTAAAGAAGAATGCAGGAAGAAACAATACTGGTAAAATAACAGTTAGACATCATGGTGGTGGAAGCAGAAGAAAATATAGAGTAATTGATTTTAAAAGAAATAAAGTTGATATGGAAGCAACTGTTATAGGCATTGAATATGATCCTAACAGAACAGCAAATATTGCGTTAATAGAATATGAAGATGGAGAAAGAGCATATATTATAGCTCCTCTTGGTCTTACTGATGGAGCAAAAGTAGTAGCTTCTGAAAAAGCTGATGTAAAACCTGGTAATTGTATGCCAATAAAATCAATACCAGTAGGTACAATGATATATAATATAGAATTACATAAAGGTAAAGGTGCACAATTTGTAAGAAGTGCTGGAATGTCTGCACAACTTATGGCTAAAGAAGGAAAATATGCACATGTAAGAATGCCATCTGGAGAAATGAGACTAATATCTGTAGAGTGCAGAGCTTGTATTGGTCAAGTTGGTAACTTAGATCATGAAAATGTTAAATTAGGTAAAGCTGGTAGAAAAAGACATATGGGAATAAGACCTACTGTTCGTGGTAGTGTTATGAATCCTTGTGACCATCCACATGGTGGTGGTGAAGGTAGAGCTCCAGTAGGACACGCAGGACCAATGACACCATGGGGTAAACCAGCATTAGGCTATAAAACAAGAAAAGCTAAACATAGAACAGATAAATATATCGTAAAAAGAAGAAATAAAAAATAAAATAAGTAATGGAGGGAAAATAAATGTCAAGATCACTTAAAAAAGGACCTTATGTAGATGAAAGATTACTTGCAAGGGTAGAAAAATTAAATGAGCAAGATAAAAAAGAAGTTTTAAAGACTTGGTCTAGATCTTCTACAATATATCCTCAAATGGTTGGTCATACTATTGCAGTACATGATGGAAGAAAACATGTACCAGTATACATTACTGAAGAAATGATAGGTCACAAATTAGGAGAATTTGCTCCTACAAGATTATTTAGAGGACACGCAGGAGATAAAAAAAGTAAAGTAAAATAGAATTAACTATAAAAAGGAGGAGCTTTAAATGGAAGCAAGAGCAGAGTTACGTCATGCAAGAATAAGTGCAAGAAAAGTAAAAATTGTTATTGATTTAATTAGAGGTAAAAACGCTAAAGAAGCAATTGCAATACTTAAATACACTAATAAAGCAGCTGCACCAATGGTTGAAAAATTATTAAAATCAGCTATAGCAAATGCAGTTAATAATAATCATATGGACGAAACAAAATTATATATTTCTGAAATTTATGCAAACCAAGGTCCTACAATGAAAAGAATCATGCCAAAGGCTAAAGGTAGTGCAGATAGAATAAGAAAAAGAACAAGTCACATTGTAGTAGTGTTAAAAGAAGTAGAATAAGGAGGAACTTTCAATGGGTCAAAAAGTTAGTCCACACGGACTTAGAGTTGGAATAATAAAAGACTGGTCATCTACTTGGTATGCAAATAAGAAAGATTATTCTGATAATTTAGTAGAAGATCACAAAATTCGTGAATACTTAAAGAAAACTTTAAAAACTTCTGGAATTGATAGCATAAAGATTGCTAGAAAAGGTGAAAAAGTATTTATTGATATTAATACAGCAAAACCTGGAATGATAATAGGAAAAGGTGGAGCTGCAATAGAAGAATTAAAAACAAAATTAAATAAAATGATAAAAAAAGAAGTTGCTTTAAATATAGTTGAAGTTAAAGATGTTGATATGTCAGCACAACTTGTAGCTGAAAATATTGCATTACAACTTGAAAAAAGAATTTCTTTTAGAAGAGCAATGAAATCTTCAATGCAAAAAACAATGAAAGCAGGAGCTTTAGGAATAAAAACTGCTGTTTCTGGACGTTTAGGTGGAGCAGAAATTGCTAGAACTGAGCATTATAGCGAAGGTACAATTCCTCTTCAAACTTTAAGAGCAGATATCGATTATGGTTTTGCTGAAGCGTTAACTACATATGGTATTATTGGTGTTAAAGTTTGGATATATAAAGGAGACGTATTACCAAGTAAAAAAGAAGTAAAAGGAGGTAACTAGAATATGTTGTCACCAAAAAGAACAAAATTTAGAAAAGTACAAAAAGGAAGAATGAATGGTAAAGCTACTCGTGGTGTAAGAGTTACAGATGGTGAATATGGAATTCAAGCGCAGGAAGCTTGTTGGATTACAGCTAATCAAATTGAATCTGCCAGAGTAACATTATCTAGATATACTAAAAAAGTAGGAAAAACTTGGATAAAAATATTCCCTGATAAACCTATTACTAAGAAACCAGCTGAAACTCGTATGGGATCTGGTAAAGGCAATCCAGAATATTTTGTTGCTGTTGTAAAACCAGGAAGAATAATGTTTGAAATATCAGGTCTTCCAGAAGAAACAGCAAAAGAAGCATTAACAAAAGCAATCCATAAACTTCCTATTAAATGTAAGATAGTAAGTAGAGCTGAACAAGAAGCTTTAAGTAACAGTGAAGGGGGAGAACAATAATGAAATCTAGTAAAATAAATGAATACAAGAATATGTCAGTTGAAGATTTACAAAAAGAGTTAAAAGCTTTAAAAAATGAACTCTTTAAATTAAGATTTCAGCATACCTTAAATGGTCTTGATAACCCTAAAAAAATTGCTATGGTTAAGAAAAATATAGCTAGAGTAAATACTGTTATAACAATGAAAAATGTTAAGTAGTTTAAAAGGAGGATTAAAGGCCGATGGAAAGAAATTTAAGAAAAACAAAACAAGGAAAAGTTGTTAGTAATAAAATGGATAAAACTATAGTTGTTAGAATTGACACTAAAACTAAAGATCCACTTTATGGAAAAATAGTTAACAAAACTTTAAAAATAAAAGCTCATGATGAAAACAATGAATGTGATATTGGAGACATCGTTGAAGTAATGGAAACTAGACCACTAAGTAAAGATAAAAGATATAGACTTGTAAGAATAGTGGAAAAAGTTAAATAATTAGAAAAAATTGAAGGGAGGACTAATCCATGATACAACAACAAACATTATTAAAAGTTGGAGATAACACAGGAGCAAAAGAGCTTATGTGTATTAGAGTATTAGGTGGACACCATAGAAAATGGGGTAACATTGGTGACGTTATAGTTGCTTCTGTTAAAAAAGCTGCACCAGGAGGTACTGTTAAAAAAGGTGATGTTGTTAAAGCTGTAATAGTTAGAAGTAAAAGGGGATTAAGACGTGAAGATGGTTCATATATTAGATTTGATGAAAACGCTGCAGTTATCATTAAAGATGATAAGACACCAAAAGGAACACGTATTTTTGGACCTGTAGCAAGAGAACTAAGAGATAAAGACTATATGAAGATCATATCTCTAGCACCAGAAGTTCTTTAAAATTTCGGAGGTGAAAGAAAGTGGTAGCAAAAATGAAATTAAAAAAAGGCGACATGGTAATAGTTAACTCTGGTTCTGAAAAAGGAAAAAAAGGAGAAATAATTGCTTTATCTCCAAAGGCTGGTAAAGTAATTGTAAAAGGAGTTAATGTAAGGACAAAACATGTCAAAGCAAGAAAACAAGGACAAGAATCTGGGATTATTAAGAGTGAATGTCCTATAAATGTTTCAAAAGTTAGCTTTTATTGTGAAAAATGCGATAAAGGTGTAAGACTTGGAATAAATGTTGCAGAGGATGGTACAAAAACTAGATTCTGTAAGAAATGTCAAGAAGTTAAGTAAGGAGGGGAAAAGTAGATGAACCTTAAAGAAAGATATAAAGCTGAGATAGTACCTGCTTTAAAAGAAAAGTTTGGATACAAATCAGTTATGGAAGTACCAAAATTAGAAAAAATAGTAATTAATATGGGAATATCTGATATAAGAGATAACTCTAAGGCTTTAGAAAATTCAATGAGAGATTTAACTATCATCTCAGGTCAGAAGCCAATAGTTACTAAAGCTAAAAAGTCTATTGCTGCTTTTAAAGTAAGAGAAGGAATGGATCTTGGATGTAAAGTAACATTAAGAGATCAAAAAATGTATGAATTTGCTACTAAATTATTTAACGTAGCACTTCCACGTGTTAGAGATTTTAAAGGTGTAAATCCTAATTCTTTTGATGGAAGAGGAAATTATTCTATGGGAGTGAAAGAACAATTAATTTTCCCAGAAATTGAATATGATAAAATAGATAAGACTAGAGGAATGGACATTATTTTTGTAACAACTGCAAAAACTAATGAAGAAGCTAGAGCATTACTTGAAATGCTTGGTTTACCATTCGCTGAAAAGGGGGATAAATAATCATGGCTAAAAAATCTATGATTGCTAAGCAAAAAAGAGAACCTAAATTTAGCACAAGATATTACAATAGATGTAAGATATGTGGAAGACCACACTCTTATATGAGAAAATATGGAATATGCCGTATATGCTTTAGAGAATTAGCATATAAAGGTGAAATACCAGGAGTTAAAAAGGCAAGCTGGTAAAAAGGAGGTAAAAATCGATGAATACAACAGATCCAATTGCAGATATGTTAACTAGAATAAGAAATGCCAATAGAGAAAGACACGCTACTGTTGATATCCCTTATTCTAAAGTAAAAAAAGCGATCGCTGATATTTTAGTTTCTGAAGGTTTTGTAGAATCTATTGAAGTAATAGAGGATACTCACAAAACAATAAGAATTACACTTAAATATCAAGGAAAGACTAGAGTATTACAAGGATTAAAAAGAATTAGTAAACCAGGTCTTAGAATATATGCAAATGTTGAAGAATTACCTAGAGTATTAAATGGACTAGGAATAGCTATTATTTCTACTTCTAAAGGTATAATGACTGATAAAGAAGCAAGAAAACAAAATGTAGCAGGAGAAGTATTAGCATATATTTGGTAATGTAAATTTAAATAAAGGAGGGAATACCAAATGTCTAGAATAGGTAAAAAGCCTATCGTTATACCACAAGGCGTTGAAGTAACTATTGATGGTAAAAAAGTTACTGTAAAGGGACCAAAGGGAACTTTAACAGAAGAATTTTTACCAGCTGTTAATATAGCAAAAGAAGATAATAATATCGTTGTTACTGTTGATAATGAAAAAAATGGTAACTTACACGGATTAACTAGAACTTTAATTAACAATATGGTTATTGGTGTAACAAACGGTTTTGAAAAAGCTTTAGAAATCAATGGAATTGGTTATAAGGCACAAAAACAAGGAAAAAAATTAGTTATGAACTTAGGATATTCACATCCTGTTGAAGTTGAAGAATGTGAGGGAATAACTATTGAAGTACCAAGCCAAAACTCTATAATTATAAAAGGTATTGACAAACAATTAGTAGGTCAAGTGGCTGCAAATATTAGAGAATATAGGTTACCAGAACCATATAAGGGTAAAGGTATAAAATACGTTGGTGAAAGAATAAGAAGAAAAGAAGGAAAAGCTGGCGGTAAAAAATAATCCTAAATAAAAGGAGGGGAATTTTAAATGATAAAGAAAATAAGTAGAAATGACGCAAGAGCAACTAGACAAAAAAGAGTAAGAGCTAAAGTAAAAGGTACTGAATTAAAACCAAGACTTTGCGTTTATAGAAGCTTAAATAATATATCAGCGCAGGTTATTGATGATGATAAACAAGTAACACTTGTTCAAGCATCTACATTAGATAAAGAAATAAAAACTAAAGCATCTAATATTCAAGCTGCTACAGAAGTTGGAACTCTTATTGCAAAACGTGCAATTGAAAAGAATATAAAAACAGTAGTATTTGATAGAAATGGTTATGTATACCATGGAAAAGTTAAAGCTTTAGCAGATGCAGCAAGAGAAGCTGGATTAGAATTTTAAGAGAAAAGGAGAAACCAAAAATGGCTGAAACAAAACAAGAATTAAAAGAAAAAGTTGTTAATGTTAGCAGAGTAGCTAAGGTTGTAAAAGGTGGTAGAACTTTTAGATTTAGCGTTCTAGTTGTTGTTGGTGACGAAGCTGGACATATTGGTGTTGGTACTGGTAAGTCTGCTGAAGTTCCAGAAGCTATAAAGAAAGCAACTGATGAAGCTAAGAAAAATTTAGTTGAAGTATCACTTGTAAATGGTACTTTACCACATGAATTAACTACTAACTTTGGAGCATCTAAGGTTATACTTAAACCAGCAGTTGAAGGTACAGGTGTTATCGCAGGTGGTGCTGTAAGACCAGTATTAGAACTTGCAGGTGTTAAAAATGTAACAGCAAAAACTTTAGGATCTCGTAATAGCAGAAATGTTGTTTATGCAACATTAAAGGCTTTAAAAATGATGAGAACTCCTGAGGAAATTGCTAAACTTAGAGGAAAAAAAGTAGAAGATCTATTAAAATAAATAACTTTTAAATTTGTATAGAAGGGAGGAACTAGTACTTATGAAAATGCATGAATTAGGACCAGCTTTTGGTAGTACAACAACAAGAAGAAGAGTTGGTAGAGGTACTGGTACAGGTCTTGGAAAAACTTCTGGTAAAGGACACAAGGGTCAAAAAGCAAGAACTGGTGGAAGTATAAGAAGAGGATTTGAAGGTGGACAAACACCTTTATATAGAAGAATCCCAAAACGTGGTTTTAAAAATCACTTTGCAAAAGAGTATGCTGTTGTTAATGTTAGTGATTTAGAAAAATTTGAAAACAATACAACAATTGATGCTAAGCTTTTACTTTCTGAGGGAATAATAAGAAAAGAATTAGATGGAGTAAAAGTATTAGGAAATGGTGAGTTGACAAAGAAACTTACAGTTGTAGCAACTAAATTTTCAAAGACAGCAGAAGAAAAAATTCAAGCTGTAGGTGGAAAGATTGAGGTGAAGTAGTATGCTACAAACCATAAAAAATATTTTTTCTGTTAAAGATATAAGGAAGAAAATAATATTTACTGTGTTTATCATATTACTTTATAGACTTGGTACATTTATAACAATACCAGGCATTGATAAAATTACAGTTATGGATCAATTAGGTGCAAGCAGTAATGGATTGATGGGAATGGTAAACTTAATTTCAGGTGGTGCTTTTAGCAGGCTATCAATATTTGCTATGACTATTGGGCCATATATTACTGCATCTATAGTTTTAAATTTGCTTCAAGTAGTAATTCCAAGTTTAGAGAGATTATCAAAAGAAGGTGAAGAAGGAAGAAGAAAACTTTCAAAATATACTAAATATTTAACATTAGCTTTTGGTATTATTGAAGGCTTAGGATTATATGTTACATATAAAGCATATCTTTTAACAGATTTACAATATGGAGCAGGTGCTATAATGGGAGCAATATTATTTATTGGGTCTTTGGTAGCGGGAACTGCTTTATTAACTTGGCTTGGTGATAAAATAACAGAATATGGTATTGGAAATGGAATATCAATGATAGTTTTTGTTGGTATAGTTTCTGGAATACCAGGTGGAGCAACAACATTATTTAATTATGCAAAGGGTGGTATAACCAATACTTTGATCGTTGCTGCACTTGTATTTGTAATGGTGTTTGTAATTGCGGCTGTAATTTTTGTTCAACAAGCAGAAAGAAGAATACCTGTAAATTACGCAAAAAGGGTCGTAGGTAGAAAAATGTATGGTGGTCAAAACACTCATATACCTATTAAAGTAGCAATGGCAGGAGTTATGCCAATTATATTTGCAATGTCTTTTATGATGTTTCCAAGTACAATAATTAATTTATGTACCAAAGGAAATCCATCAGGATTCTGGAAAGTTGTAAATGATGTATTTTCCGTTAGTAGTAATAGTCAGTGGTATTACTTACTATCACATTCTGTAATATATATGTTACTTATAATTGCATTTACATTTGTGTATACAATGTTTATAGTAAATCCAATTGAAATTTCTAACCAATTGAAGAAAAATGGTGGATTTGTACCTGGAATTAGAGCTGGAAAAAATACTTCAGACTATATATCTAAGGTACTTAAGTATATAACTGCAGTAGGTGCAGTATTCCTTGCAATAGTTGCAGTATTTCCAATATTAATTCAAGGTTTGATGCCAATATCTATAAGTTTTGGTGGTACTTCTATCCTTATATTAGTAAGCGTTGCTCTTGAAGTACTTAAAAATCTTGAAACACAAATGGTTAGTCGTCATTATACAGGATTTTTAAATTAAATAAAAAATAACATCCGTTTTGGATGTTATTTTTTTAGCTATTAATGATTATATATATGACCATTGTTAGGCAAATTGTTTTTTTAAACATTATAGTTATTAATTATAAATAGATTATTTAAATTATATGCTTGTAAATTAGTATTTGTATTATAACGAGTATCCCTATTAATTCCAATATAGCCTAAGCCAAAAGCAATTGCAATTCCTACTATAATAACAAAGAAAAATATCATTAATCCTAAAATAATGTTATATTTTTTATCTTTATCCATAAAATATCCACCTCATATATAAGTATATAATTAATTATGATTTAAGTCAACACACTAGTAATATTCAAATTAAAAATATATTTATAATAGATTTTGTATTATATTTGTGATACAATGTATATATTATAACAGGGAGATATAGCTTATGAATAGAAAAATAGGAATAATATGTGCTGTTGAAAGTGAAAAAAATGAAATTTTAAAAAAGTATACAAACTATGCTATTGAAAGAGTTTATGATTTTGAATTTTATACTTTTAATATAAATTCTATTAATGTTGTTATGGTAAAATGTGGGGTAGGTAAAATAAATGCTGCAAGAGCAACTCAGGTTTTAATAGATAAGTATAATGTTATTCAAATAATTAATTATGGTACTGCAGGTGGAATAGTACCATATTTAAAACATGGTGATATTGTGCTTGCTAGATCTTGTGTACAAGTTGATGCTGATTGTACAGTATTTGGAGTAGAAAAAGGAAAATTTGAAAAAGATGATGAATTGTATGTAAAATGTAATGAAGATTATCTTCTTAAAATTAAAGATAAATTAGGTGAATCTGGATATAGAGTATATATTGAAAATGTAGCTACATTTGACCAGTTTATTATTAATAAAAAATTTAATGATGATTTAGTAAAACAATTTAATGTTGTGTGTGCAGATATGGAAAGTGTGGCAATAGCAATTGTATGTAATTCTTGTAATGTACCTTATGTTATAATAAGGGGCATATCAAATATCTTAAATGATAAAGAGCCAATATCAAGTTATAATAGTCTTAGTAGTGGTGTGTCGAGTGATTGTGTATCAATAATTTCTAAAATTATATGTTAAAAATAGGGTATTAAGATGAGAATTCTTAATACCCTAATATATGTTCTAAAGTTTAAAATAAGTTAAATTACATTTGACCAGCAGCTTTTTCTATCATTCTTTTAACCATTTCACCACCAACAGAACCAGCTTGTTTAGAAGTTAAATCACCATTATAACCATTTTTTAGGTTAACACCTATTTGGCTAGCAACTTCCATTTTTAACTTGTTTAAGTTTTCTTGTGCTTGTTTGTTCTTTGAACTTGCCATTGTTTATTCACCTCCATCGTTTTCATTAATAGTTTTAACTATATTTTTATAATTATACACATTTAATGCAAAAATTTAATTTTTTAAGTATTTTTATGGTCTAATTATTCATGAAAAAATTAATTATTATAAAATTTTCATTAAAATTACATTTGACCAGCAGCTTTTTCTATCATTCTTTTAACCATTTCACCACCGATAGAACCAGCTTGTTTAGAAGTTAAATCACCATTGTAACCTTCTTTTAAATTAACACCAATTTGGTTTGCAACTTCATATTTAAATTTGTTTAGATTTTCTCTAGCTTGTGGATTACTTTTAGCTCCTCTTGCCATTTAATTCACCTCCTAAAATAAGAATTATAAATGAATATTTAACTATTACATTTATACTATTAATTTGTGTTTATTTGTCGAAAAAATACTGGTAAAATTAGGAATAATAAAAAAATAAGATTTATTGATTTATTCGACAAAACTCGTCCTAAAAAAGTGACAAATAAGCTTGATTTTTTTAAAAAATTTATATATAATAGTCTTGCGTTGGTTGGGTAACAAGGAGGATAGTATGAGTAAAACCAAAATATTAATAGTCGATGATAACAAGGAATTTGTGAAATTATTGACTGTTTATATTAATTCTCAAAATGACATGGAAGTTGTAGATTCTAGTTATGATGGGAAAAATGTAGTAAATTTAATAAAGAAACATAATCCAGATGTTCTGTTGCTTGATGTAATAATGCCAGAAAAAGACGGTTTAACTGTTTTAGAAGAAATTTCAAATGAGGAAAATTTAAAACGTCCCACAACAGTTGTAATGTCGGCTATAGGTCAGGAGAAGATAACTCAAAAAGCAATAGCATTAGGTGCAACTTATTATGTAGTTAAACCTTTTGATATGGAGATTCTAGTAGATAGATTAAGAGATTTACTTGACAATCCTGTTGGGTATGAAGGCACAGGATTTAATATGTGTTACCCTAATTCTACACAAAATTTAAAGTCTAAGCACGGTACACCTATTGAGGTTAGAGTTACAAATATAATTCATGATGTTGGAGTACCAGCCCATATTAAAGGTTATCAGTATATAAGGGAAGCTATACTTTTGGCTGTTAAGGATGAAGATATTATTAATGCAATAACAAAAACGTTATATCCTACGCTTGCATCTATGTTTAGTACTACTCCATCCAGAGTTGAAAGAGCAATAAGACACGCGATAGAAGTGGCATGGAATAGGGGACAAATAGAGGTACATGATAAAATATTTGGATATACTGTAAATTCAAATAAAGGCAAACCTACTAATTCTGAATTTATTGCAATGATAGCAGATAGATTAAGATTGGAGGATAAAGCTACTATTAATTAAATATTGGAGAGATGGGAGTGAACAAAAATCAC
This sequence comes from uncultured Clostridia bacterium, assembly GCA_934130325.1. Classification (GTDB taxonomy): domain Bacteria; phylum Bacillota; class Clostridia; order TANB77; family CAG-465; genus CAG-465. Next base: position 95,738 of record CAKOYA010000001.1, on the reverse strand, counting down.
TTCTATTTTTTTGTAAAAAAAGCATATATATTAATAATATATGCTATAAAATAATATATATACTTCTAAAATCCATTTTTTAAACAATATTCAAGCATTTTTACGACTATATTATTAAAAGATGTATTGTATTTACAAGAAAGTTTATTTATATCATCAATTATATAATCTTTTAAATATATAGTTTTATAGCTAGAAGAAATTTTTTCTTTTTCAAAATTAATGTTTATTTTCATGCTAAGTCACCCTAGAATATTTTATAATAAAATATATTAAAATAATACAACAAAAATTTCTAATGTATGTATTGCAATACATACCGTGTTATGATATAATTCAAACAATATTTAATGTATTGTTGGGAGGCTGTTATGTTGTATTTAGTGTTGTCAATTCTTGTGGTAGTGGTTCCAATTATTATATTTTATTCTTTATATTTAAATAGCTTAAAAGAATTGAAAGAAATAGAATATGAATTGGAACTTCAAAAACAAATTAGCGAAAATTTAGAGAAAACGTTTTATCAAATTTTAAATTCTTAATATTTTATTTATGTAAGTATTAAATTATATTTATTGAAAAAAGTTGTAAGCATATTGTATAATATATAGTATAAATTTTTTAATGATTTTAAAGAGGTATTATATGATATATTTAGAAATAACTACACTAATCATACTTTTTTTAGTAATGATATATATGAGTGCCATATCTACCGCATATCTTGCAACTTCAAAAGATGAGTTATCATTTAATGAAGTAAAAGATAAAGAAAAAATAAAAAAATTAAGATACATCTTAAAAAATTCTAGTGTTTTGGTATCTTCAGTGACTTCAGGAGTGTCTTTTTTGAATTTATGGATTGGAGCTTTAATAGTAGAAATAGTTGCTGTGCCAATATATAGAGATTTTAGATTTAATTTTTTGGGAACAAACTATTTTTTAAAATATGTAGTTATTCTAGTTACGGTTATAATGTTTACTTATGTATTATATATATTTGCAGATGTTATGCCGAAAGCATACGCTATAAAGAACAGAAAAAATATAGTTTTATCTAATATTAATTTTCTATATTATGTTTCAAAATTTTTTTCTCCGATTACTAAAATTACTAGTAAAACAGAAGAATTAATCATGAGATTATTTAAAATAGACAGAAAAGCTAAAATAGAATATAATGATTCTGAAGTAAGAGAGTCAGTTGAAATTGCAAAAGAACAAGGAAATTTGAGTAAATATGAGAGTGAAGTATTAGTTAAATTTTTAAAACTTGATAAAATGGTAGCAAAAGATGTTATGAGAAATATAGAAGAAGTAACAGTGCTTGATTTAAATAGCAATAAAGAGCAGATAAAAAATGTTATATTAAATTATGGATATACAAGAATACCAATTTGTGATAAAGATAAGAGAAATATTGTTGGAATTGTTAATGTAAAAAATGTTTTAAAGAATATGTTACAAGAAAGAAGTGGTAGCAAATTAGATGTTACAAAATATGTTAAACCATGCATGAAAATTTCAGCTGGTAAAAGAATAGATTTATTATTTAATGAAATGAAGAATAATAAGGAACATATTGTAATTGTCACAAAAGAGAAAAATATTGCAATTGGAATTATAACAATGGAGGACATATTTGAAGTTATGGTTGGAAATATTGAAGATGATTTTGAAAAATATAATTAAGTTAGAGTAATTTAACTTATGTTTATAAAATGGATCCAAATTATTAATAAAAAGTTTAATAATTTTGGGTCATTTTTATGTACAGTAATCTTCCTTGACAAATGTAAAGAAAAATAGTAAAATATACTAGTATAATTATAATTTAAGAAGGAACTAAAATGAAAAAAATTAAAAAGAGCAAGTGGTTAGATTTAAACGTGTTTTCTGTTCAAATTGCATATTTAGCTATAATAGTATTAATTTCTGTTTTAGTATGTATAATAAAACCAATTACTTTATATATAGATTTAATAATAATTGCAATTACTACTATATTCTGTATTTATACTTGTATTAGAGAAATAAAAAATAGGAAACATAGAATAGAAGAACTTTCAAAAAGTGTAGATGTTGTATTAAAAGATAGCCTTAATGTTATAGATATCCCCATGGTTATGTTGAGTTCACCTACACAAATTATTTGGCAAAATAATAAGGCTCAACATATTATTCCAAAGGAATTTATACATGATGTTGCAATAAGGCTTGAAAAACAAAAATTAAAAAATGAAATTATGGTATCAGCTACAGATATTGGAAATGGAGAACTATATAGTGCGATAGGAAATTATATACATTTTTCTAATTCAGAATGCCTATTAATATCCTTTTTGAATAAAACTGAAGAAAATTTATTAAAAAAGTCTCTTGATAATACTAGGCTATCAGTAGGTGTGATATTTGTAGATAATTATGAAGAAACAATGCAGGGATTGGATGAAATACAAAAAGCGGAAATCTCTTCTAAGATAGCAAAAGAATTAAATACTTGGGTAGTAGATAACCATGGTGTTATGACAAAAATGGATAAAGATAGATTCGTGATTTTTATAGAGAAACAATATGTTGAAGAAATGGAGAAAAATTCATTTGGTATTTTGGAAAGGGTTAAAAGTATATCTGATAAAACTAAACTTCCAATTACTATTTCAATAGGATTGTCATATTCTGAAAATACTTTAGATGAAAGATATAATGCTAGTTCCTCTGCATTAGATATTGCACTTGGTAGAGGTGGAGATCAAGTAGTAGTAAAAAAAGATAAAAAATTTGACTTTTACGGAGGATCAAATATAGGGCTTGAAAAAACTAGTAGAGTACGTGCAAGAACTATTGCACAAGCATTGCGTGAAGTTATTCAAAAATCTGATAAAGTATATATAATAGGACATAAGAACACAGATATTGATTGTATCGGTGCTGCAATTGGTGTATATAAAATAGCAAAGTCTTTGTCAAAAGACGTTAATATCGTCGTTGATAATAAATGTAATAGTAGTACTAAACTTGTTATGGATAAGTTAAAAACTCAGGAAGAATATAAAGATATATTTATTTCACAAGCTGATTTAAAAAAACAAGATGTAAATAACGCAATTTTAATAGTTGTTGATACGCATAAAAAATCTTATGTTGTTTCACCGGATTTTGTAGATGAATTTGAAAAAGTTGTTATAATAGATCATCATAGAAGAGGTCCAGAATTTATTGAAAATACATTATTAACTTATCATGAGATATATGCTTCTTCTACTTGTGAATTAGTTACAGAATTACTAATGTATTTAGATGAAATAAAATTAACAGCAGTTGAGGCTGAATGTTTATATGCTGGAATTGTGGTAGATACTAAGAATTTTATGTTTAAAACTGGCGTAAGAACTTTTGAAGTTGCTGCATATTTAAAACGTTATAGTATTGATTTAACAGAGGTAAAGCAATTATTTCAAAGTGATTTTGAAACTTATATAGCTAGAGTAAATATTGTTAAGGATGCAGAAATAATAAAAGGTCAAATTGCAATTTCTACATCACAAGAAGAGTATAATGACATGCCAATTATAGCAGCACAGGCTGCGGATGAACTACTTTCTATATCTGGTGTGCTTGCTTCATTTGTTCTATGTAAAGTAGAAGATGTTGTTATGATATCTGGAAGATCAATGGGCGACATTAATGTCCAATCAATTCTTGAAACAATGGGAGGCGGTGGCCATCTTACATTTGCTGGAGCTCAAATTGCTGGTGTTACAGTTGAAGAGGCAAAAAAAAGATTAATTGAAAGTATAGATGAATATTATGGTAAGGAATAATAGGGGGAATAAGTTTGAAAGTTGTATTAAATCAAGATATAAAGGGGCTTGGTAAAAAACTTCAAATTGTTGAAGTAAGCGAAGGATATGCAAGAAATTTTTTATTTCCAAAGAATATAGCAAAAATTGCCGATGGTAAGAATGTAAATGAGGCTAAGACAAAACAGGCTGCTATCAACTTTAAAAAAGGCGAAGAAATTGAATTTGCCAAAAGACAAAAGGAAGAGATAGAAAAAATATACATAGAGTTTAAAGAAAAAACTGGTAAAGCTGGCAAAATATTTGGCAGCGTAACAGAAAAAGAAATAGCTGATAAATTATTTGAAAAATTGGGCATAAAAGTAAACAAAAAGAAAATTGTGATAGACTGCCCAATAAAGCAGCTAGGAAATTATAATGCAGAAATTAAGTTATATGAGGGAATTATAGCAAAACTAAAAATAGTTGTAATTGGAGTATAGGTGTTTTTCATGGAAAATGAAATTTTAAATAAAGTACAACCAAACGATACATTAGCAGAGCAAGCTGTATTAGGGTCAATGCTTACAGATACAGATGCTGTAATCGCAGCAGCAGAATTATTAAAACCTGAAGATTTTTATAGGGAAGATCATAAGGAAATATATGCTGCTATGATTGAAATTTATGGATTAGGTAACCATATAGATGTTATAACATTAAGTGACCAGTTAAAACTAAGAGGAACTTTTGAAAAGGTTGGCGGAACCCAATACATAGCTACTCTAATAGATCAAGTCCCAACTACTTCTAATGTTGAAAATTACGTAAAAATAGTGGAAGAAAAATCTGTTATAAGGCAACTTATAAAAACAGCACAAGATATATTGCGAATGGGATATGCTCAAACTGAGGAAGTAGATACTATAATAGAGCAGACTGAGAAAAAAGTTTTCGATGTTTTACAGAATAGGAATTCTAAGAATTATGCAAGTATAAAAGAAATATTAATAACAGCTTTTGATAATATTGAAAATATGTATCAAAATAAAAATAAAATTTCTGGAATTTCTAGTGGATTTATAGATTTAGATAATAAAACTTCCGGACTAAATCCTTCTGATTTAATAATTATAGCTGCACGTCCTGCTATGGGAAAATCTGCATTTGTCTTAAATATTGCAAATTATGTTGCTATGCATGATAATATCCCGGTAATGATATTTAGTTTGGAAATGTCTAAAGAACAGATGGTAAATAGAATTTTAGCAAGTGAAAGTGAAGTTGACAGTATGAAATTAAGAAATGCCGATTTAACTAGTGAGGATTGGTTAAAACTTGGAACTGCTAGTGGCAAACTTTCTGAGATACCACTATATATTGATGATACGCCTGGACTTTCTTCGAGTGAATTAAGAGCTAAATGTAGAAAGGCGAAGCTTGAAAAGGGAATAGGTTTGGTAATAATTGATTATTTACAGCTTATGGAGTCTAAATCTAAGAGTCCTTCAAGACAGCAAGAAATATCAGAAATTAGTAGATCTCTAAAGATTCTTGCAAAAGAGTTAAAAGTTCCAGTAATCGCACTTTCACAGCTTAGTCGTGCTACAGAATCTCGTACTGATCATAGACCAATGCTTAGTGATTTAAGGGAATCTGGAGCTATAGAACAAGATGCAGATATTGTTATGTTTATTCATAGAGAAGATTATTATGATCCAGAAACTGAAAAGAAGAATGTAGCAGAAATTATACTTGCAAAAAATAGAAGTGGTTCTACTGGAACTGTGGAACTTGCTTGGCTTGGACAGTATACAAAATTTGCAAATTTATATAGGGGACCTGATGCTGAATGAAAAATTATGATGTAGTTTTAAAAATAAGGGAAAAAGTAAGAGAAGTTGTATTAGAAAATAAACTTATAAATGATGATGAAACAGTAGTTGTTGGAGTATCCGGTGGCCCTGATTCGATGTGTTTGTTAGATATATTATATTATTTACAAAAAAATGAAAATATGAATTTTCACATTGTGGTAGCACATGTTAATCATATGATTAGACCTGAATCTTATGACGAAAAAGAATATGTAGAAAGGGTTTGTAAAAGCCTAGATATTCCTTTTTATTATAAAGAGGTAGATGTAAAAAGCATTGCTATGCACGAGCATATTTCTGAAGAGACTTGTGGAAGAAATATTAGATATGAGTTTTTTAATGAAATTTCAAAAAAAAGTAAAAATTCTAAAATAGCAGTAGCACATAATTTAAATGATGATGTTGAAACTATTATTTTAAATTTAATTAGAGGGTGTGGTTTAAATGGACTTACAGGTATAAAATATACTAATAATAATATTATAAGACCGCTACTTGATATTGAAAAAAAAGATATTTTAGAGTATAATACTAAAAGGAATATTTATTCTTGCTTTGACGTAACTAATACAATGGATATATATACAAGGAATAAAGTAAGATTAAATTTATTACCTGTGTTAAAAAATGAATATAATCCTAATATAATGGAAAGTATAATAAGAATGAAACATATATTAGAATTGGATAATGAATTTTTAGAAGAATATGTGCAAAAAGTTGCAAATGATAGCATAATTGAAATAACTGACGATAAAATAATATTTGATTTTTCTACTTTGGTATGTGAACATGAAAGTATAAAAAGAAGATTTATAATAAAAATAATAGGGCTAAAAATTGGTAGTATTGATGGTATTGGAAATATACATATCAAAGATATATTAAAACTATTAGATAGTGGAATTACCGGTAAAATGTATATATTTGGAAAAAAATTTAGAATAAAAATATTAAAAAAACATATTGCTATGATTTATTGATAGGGAGGATTTATGAAGAAAAAAGGAATTATAGGTACATTACTTACATATTTGGTAATTATAGTATTAGCAATGTATATGATTTCATTGCTTAGTTCTACAAAAACAAAGGAAATGTCTTATACTGAATTGATGCAAAAAATTGAAGATTCTAGTGTTGCTAGTGTAAAACTTAGTAATGATAGGCAAAAAGCAGAAGTTGTATTAAAAGATGAAACAGATATAACAAGGATTGTAAAGATACCGTCTACTAATTCATTTATGGATACAGTACAGCCTAAAGTTGCAGCGGGTGATTTTGAAATGACTGTAGCAGATGAGTCAGCACTTGAAACTCTAGCACCGCTATTGCCAAATTTATTACTTCTTTTAGGTACACTTTTCATATTTATATATATGATAAGGAAAACCACTGATGGAAATACTAAGGCTATGAGTTTTGGTAAAAATAGAGCCAAAATGATTGGAAAAGATGATAAGAAAAAAGTAACATTTGAACAGGTTGCGGGGCTAAAAGAGGAAAAAGAAGAATTAGAGGAAGAAGTAGAATTTTTAAAAAATCCTAAAAAATATCAAGAAATGGGAGCAAGAATTCCAAAAGGTATATTACTTGTAGGAAGACCTGGTACAGGTAAAACATTACTTGCAAAGGCTGTTGCTGGTGAAGCGAATGTACCATTTTTCTCCATAAGTGGATCCGATTTTGTTGAAATGTTTGTTGGTGTAGGTGCATCACGTGTAAGGGATCTATTTGCTGAGGCAAAGGCAAATTCACCTTGTATAGTATTTATTGATGAAATTGATGCTGTAGGAAGACATAGAGGCGCTGGCGTTGGCGGTGGACATGATGAAAGAGAACAAACGTTAAACCAACTCTTAGTTGAAATGGATGGTTTTGCTACACATGAAAGTATAATTGTAATGGCTGCAACAAATAGACCTGATATATTAGATCCAGCTTTGTTAAGACCTGGTAGATTTGATAGACAAATTGTGGTTGGTGTACCTGATGTTGGCGCAAGAGAAGAGATATTAAAATTACATGCCAAAAACAAACCATTTGTAAAAGGGATTGATTTTAAAGTTATAGCTAAAAACACAGCAGGTTTTACTGGAGCAGACTTAGAAAATATGATAAATGAAGCAACTTTACTTGCTACAAGGAAAAATAAGAAAAATGTAGATATTGCAGATGTAGAAGAAGCTATGGTAAAAGTTATGATGGGACCAGAAAAGAAGAGCAAAGTAATATCAGATAAGGAAAGAAAACTTACAGCATATCATGAAGCTGGTCATGCAGTTGTCTCTAAATTCTTGCCTACACATGATACAGTTCACCAAATCTCAATTATACCTAGAGGAATGGCTGGTGGATACACTATGTACAAACCAAATGAAGACAAGAGTTATCATTCTAAATCAGAGATGAAAGAGCATATAGTATCACTTCTTGGAGGAAGAGTAGCAGAGCAATTAGTACTAGATGATATAAGTACGGGAGCTTCAAATGATATAGAAAGAGCTAGTAAGATTGCAAGAGATATGGTAACTAAGTATGGTATGTCTGAGAAACTTGGCCCTATAACTTTTGGTTCTACTCAAGAAGAAGTGTTTTTGGGTAAAGAAATGAATACTCAAAGAAATTATAGTGAAAAAATAGCTTCTCAAATAGATGATGAAGTAAAAGATATAATTTCAAGAGCATATAGTTTTGCTGAAAGAATTTTAAAAGAAAATATTGATAAATTACATAAAATAGCTGAAATATTACTAGAAAAAGAGAAAGTTACAGCAGAAGAATTTGAAGCGGTTATGGAAGGAAATAATTTTGAAAAAGAGTAGTCAAATCTACTCTTTTTTTTAAAAAATAAAAAAAGAATCAGATTAATTGTTACTATTCAGACTAGGTAAAAGTCAAAGATTAAAATAATCGTGTTAAAATATTGGTATAAGTCACTTTAAAGCAAATATTGCTAATTTATAAAAACCACAAAATTGAATTTATTATGTATATTATAGTGCTAATAGATATTAATTTTGCGCTTTCAATTGACTATAGTCTGAATAGTAACGATTAATTCGACAAAATAATACAAAAAATTATAAAATGTATTGACATAAAAAATAAATGATGATATAATATGTACACTTTATAAAAATAATAAAAACTTAAAAATTTTTAAGGAGGTTTTTGGTATGTTTTTGCGAAACGGTAATAATAAGGAGATATTTATGGCTGCATTATTGAAGTGTAGCCAACGGTACAGGGAGGATGAAGTCAAAATCGGTGATCCGGATGATAATATTGAATTTATTTCAAGATCTCATCTTGAGGCTGTTTGCCCTGAATGGGTGAAGTCCGAATTAATATATGATCTTATAAAATATAATATATGCTCTCCTGTGTTGGATAATAAAAGTCTAACAATTGATAATAAGGTGAACATAATAAAATCGGCGCTGGTAAAATATGCAGTTGAGAATGGTTTGCAGCTTCCAGCTTAAATCAAATAAATATAAAAAACGTCAAAAGTATTGTACTTTTGACGTTTTTATGTTATAATGTATATGCTAATATTTTTTAGCTTATATATCGTATGATATAATCACACACATAAACGTAGCTTTGCACTTCTTCCTTTTAAGGACTAAGCATAGCGTGGATGTTTATGGAGGTATAAAAGAAGGAGGAATTTTAAATGGCAATTATACCTATGAAATCATTACTAGAAGCAGGTGTACACTTTGGACACCAAACAAAAAGATGGGATCCTAGAATGGCTCCATATATATTTACTGCAAGAAATGGTATATATATATTAGACTTACAAAAAACTTTAAAGAAAGTACAAGAAGCGTATAACTTAACAAAAAGAGTTGTAGCAGACGGTGGAACTGTATTATTTGTTGGAACTAAAAAACAAATCCAAGAAACAATAAAATCAGAAGCAGAAAGATGTGGTATGTATTATATTAATAGTAGATGGCTTGGAGGAACTCTTACAAATTTTGAAACTATTAAAAAAAGAATTGCTAGACTTTTAGATTTGGAAAAAATGGAACAAGATGGAACTTTTGATGTTTTACCAAAAAAAGAAGTTATTAAGTTAAAGAAAGAAATGGAAATATTAAATACTAATCTTGGTGGTATCAAAACTATGGAAAAAATTCCATCATTAATTTTCTTAGCAGACTCTAAAAAAGAATACATTTGTACAAAGGAAGCTAGAAGATTAAATATACCAACAATTGGTCTTATTGATTCTAATTGTAATCCAGAAGATGTTGATTATGTAATTCCTGGAAATGATGATGCTGTTAGATCAGTTGGTCTTATAGCTGGAAAAATAGCTGATGCTATCATTGAGGCAAAAGAAGGAAATTTAACAGAAGTTGATACTGATGATGTTGAAGAGACAATGGAAGAATTAGTGCGTAAAGAGGGAGTAGACAAAATAGAAAGAAAACCAAGACAAAATAATAGAAATAGAAACTATCAAAAGAAGGATAGAGTAAAGAAAACTGAAAAAGTTGAAGAAAATGTAAATAGTGAAGAATAATTTTGGAGGTGGCCTTATGGCAATAACTGCTGAACAAGTTAAAGAATTAAGAGATAGAACTAATGCTGGAATAATGGATTGTAAAAAAGTTTTAGTAGAAACTGATGGAAATATAGAAAAAGCAATTGAACTTTTGAGAGAAAGAGGAATTGCAAAAGCAGCTAAAAAAGCTGGAAGAATTGCAGCTGAAGGATTAGTAGAGGCATATATCCATAATGGAAAATATGGCGCATTAGTAGAGGTAAATTCAGAAACTGATTTTGTTGCAAATAATGAAGATTTCAAAAATTTTGTTAAAGATGTTGCTATGCATATTGCAGCTGTAGGTCCAAAGTATGTAAGACGTGAAGAAGTACCTGCATCTGTTGTAGAAGCAGAAAGAGAAACTTTAAAAGCTCAAGCATTAAATGAAGGTAAACCAGAAGCAGTGGTAGAAAAAATGGTTGAAGGAAGATTAAATAAATTCTTTGAAGAAATTTGTTTACTTGACCAAAAATTCGTTAAAGATCCAGATATTACTGTTGGGGAATTACTTACTAATTTAATTGCTAAAATTGGAGAAAACATAGTAATAAGGAGATTTGCAAGATTTGAAAGAGGCGAAGGAATAGAAAAGGAAGAAGTTAATTTCGCTGAAGAAGTAATGAAACAAGTTAAAGGATAAGATATAATAAAAAAGATGCTTTGTATTATTCAGAGCATCTTTTTTTTGCCTATAAATGATAAGTACAAGAATGACATGCAATATTATTTCATATTAGCATAGATATTATATAAATTATAGTGTGGAGGTATTAATATGATTTCATTTATTACTAATATTCTATCATATATTTTTTTCCTTTTTGGATATATTTCAAATAATAATTTATTTCCAGAACCTCTTAGTAAAAGTGAGGAAGAGTATTATTTGAAAAAATATTTTGATGGAGATAAGGAAGCAAAAAACAAATTAATTGAGCATAATTTAAGGTTAGTTGCACATATTGCAAAAAGATATGCTTCTAATGAACAAGAACTTGAAGAAATGATATCTATTGGAACAATAGGACTTATAAAAGCTATAAATAGCTTTAGTGTGGATAAGGGGTATAAAATAAGTACATATGCAAGTAAATGTGTAGAAAATGAAATATTAATGAATATTAGAGCTACAAAAAAGCAAAAAGCGGAAGTTTCATTTAATACTATAATAGGTACTGATAAAGATGGAAATGATATGGAATTATTAGAAACATTGGATTCTAATGAAAAAGATACTATAGATACTATATATGATAAAGTGATTTCTGAGGAAGTTATAAAATATATAAAATACAAATTACCTCAAAGAGAAAGTTATATAATGAAATTAAGATATGGAATTGATGGAAATAAGGTTAAAACTCAGCAGGAGATAGCTGATGAATTAGGTATTTCACGTTCATATGTATCACGTATAGAAACAAAAGTACAAAACAAATTAAGAAAATACATACGATGGGATGATTAAAAACTAAAATAACAAAAAATAAATAAAATCTAAATAAAATATTTACATATTGTATTATTAATGATAAAATGTATGTAGATAGAGAAGATTAATTATATGAAAATCTACAAGCATATGATAGGGAATCGGGAATTATATTTTGTGTTGAATGCTCTTTAATTTTAGAGAATCCTAATAAATATAACGGGATGCCCACCTTTAACAAAAGGGTTTTATCATTATATAATCATCTCTATCTACTTTTTTTTGTAAAAATGTGCGATGAAAATATATTGACAAAGTTAATTTTCCAAAGTATACTAAAGTAAAAAAGGTGATACATATGAAGAAAAAATATAAAAATAAAATAGGTAAATTAACATTTTTTTTAATTATATTAATTTTAGCTGCTACTGTTAGTTATTTTCTAGATTTTAAAGATATGAAATTAGTATCAACTGATAGTTTAATTAATGACAATAGTAATGATTACTTAGCCGAAACTGTTGAACCATTACTAGAAGTCCATTACATAGATGTTGGTCAGGCAGATGCTATTTTAATAAAACAGGGTGAACATTCAATGTTAATAGATGCTGGGAAAAATACTACTAAGGACTATTTAAATAATTATATTATAGATAAAAATATAACAAAATTTGAATATGTGGTAGGAACTCATGTACATGAAGACCATATTGGTGGTATGGATATGATAGTAAAAAATTTTGATATAGATAATATTTTTTTTCCAAAATCTACTTCCAATACAAAAACATTCGAGAATTTTATTAGTGCAGTGAAATTAAAAAACAAAAAAATATATTCACCAAAATCTGGTGAAAAATTTAAATTTGGTGATGCTGAACTTGAAATAATTGCACCAAATTCTTCGAAATATGATGATTTGAATAATTATTCTATCTGTATAAAGTTAACATATAAAAAAATTAAATTTTTATTTATGGGAGATGCAGAGGAATTGTCTGAAAGGGAAATTTTAGATAATAATCTTGATATAGATTGTAATGTGTTAAAATTAGGACATCATGGTTCTAAAACTTCAACATCAAGTCAATTTTTGGAGAAAGTATCACCACAATATGCTGTTTTATCATGCGGTAAAAATAATGATTATTCTCATCCAGCTAAGACAACCATGCTAAAATTAAAAGCAAATGATATAAAAGTTTTTAGAACAGATGAAAGTGGTACAATAGTTTTAAGTACCGATGGAGAAAATATATCATCAAATGTTAAGGAGGGAACATATAATTATGGAAAATAGAGTTTACATTGTGGATAGAATTGAAGAAAAATTTGCTGTGTGTGAAACTGATGATTTGAATTTTGTTAATATTGAATTAAAAATGTTACCAAAAAATATAAAAGAGGGAGATATAATTATTTTTGATGGTCAAAAATATGTTTTAGATATAGAGAAAACAAGAGAAAGAAAAAAAGAAATTGATGATCTTATAAAAGATATTTGGATATAATTTAATTTTGCAGGTAAATATATTTATTTACCTGTTTTTTAGTATATAAAATCTGTTTTTTAAGGCTGAAATAGAGATGATAGCTTAATTAAAAATTATATTATTTTTTAATTATTGTCGAATATTGCGATGAAAAAAACTTGACATAATAGAAATTCCAGAATATAATTTTTATGTATTTAATATTTTAATTCTATTATATTTTAATTCTAATTCTAATTTAAGGAGGTCTATGAAGAAAAAATATATCTTATTAGCATTTGTTGTTATGTTTTTTTTAATTCTAATTATTTTTTATCGTATTTTTTTAAAAGTATCAGTAAATAAAGAAATTAAGGTTTTAAATTCTAATAAAATTCAAGATGATAATGTAATTAACTCACAAAATTTCAAGAAAACAAAAAGTATAAAAAAATCTATTGGAAAATTGACAATAGAGGATATAGGGATTTTTGATAATGATATAATTGAAGGAATAAGTGACAATGATTTAAAATCAAATATTTGTCACTTCCCTAATACAGCAACTTTTAATGGTAATATATGCATTGCAGCGCATAATTATTCAATACCAAGTTCTGATTTATTTAAAAATTTACAAAATATTCATATAGGTTCTATTATTGAATATAAAAATGAATATGCAAGTAGAAAATATAAAGTTTCATATATTGATAAAATAAGTGAAACTGATCTTTCAGTTTTAGAGAATACAAGTGAAAATATTATTACTATGATTACATGTGTAAATGATAGAAAAGACATAAGATTATGTGTGAAGGCCATAGAAATAAAGGAGGAATAATGAGAAAAATTTTAAAATTGTATAGTATAGTGATTGTATTTATGATGCTATTTGTAAATATTAGTAATATATTTGCATCATATGAAAATACAAATATTGATTTAAAAAAGTATAGGATTTATTACAACAAAAATGAAAATAGGTACATAAAGTATAATTCTGTATCTCAAAAATTTTTTGATTATTATTATTTGGATAATAATGGAAATAGTTATCCAGCTTATTGTATAAATTTAGGAATGGATGGAGCTGAAAAGGGAGAGTATGATGTTGATGTACTAAAAAAAATTGATGACGAGAAACTTTCAAATATTATTTTGAACGGTTATCCGTATAGATCTGTTGAAGAGTTAGGATTAAACACTAAGGAAGAGGCAAGATTTTCAACACAATTTGCAGTTTGGACATATATAAGTAACTTAGATTTTTCTTTAATTGAACCGTTAAATAATGATTGTATAAGGGTGGTTGAAGCAATAAAAAATATATATTATAATGGAATGAATAGCAGTATTTTAAGTAATAAGGTAAATATAGTAAGTATTGATAATGAATTTAAAATTGATGATAAAAATCCAGAATATTATAGTAAAAAAATAAAGCTTGATTATAACAATAATGTTAAAAATATTAATTATACAAGTACGGATAATTTAGTAAAAATATCCGATCTAAATAATAATGTAATTGAAAATATTACTAATCAAAAAGAAGTAAAAGTATTAATATTAAGAGAAAAAATATTAGAAGATAGAAATATAAATATTAAATTTTCATGTGATGTAAAAGAAAATTTAGTTATGTTTGGATTATCCACAGATTCAAACAAACAAAATACAGCATTGGCTTTGAAGCCAATAAGAAATGACATAGTTAATTTAAATTTAAATATTAAATATATTCCAACCACTTTAAAAATAACAAAGGTAGATATGGAAAATAAGGAACTAAAGATACCAGGAGTAAAGTTTAGAATATTGGATAAAAATACTGGGAAAAAATTAGGAGAGTATACTACAGATAAAGATGGAAAAATAACTATAGATACGCAAAAAGAATTTAACTATTTTATCGATAAGAATGTTATTATTCAAGAGGTAGAAACAAATGACGAGTATTTTTTAGATACTACAAATAATAGTTATAATTTAAAATTGAAGTCCGGACAAGAAAATTCCATAGTTATAGAAAATGAGAAGATAAAAGGGAATATAAAACTAATAAAAAAGAGTAGTCAAGATGATGAAAATTTTAACTTTAATAATAGTGTATTTATTCCAAATACAGAGTTTGAAATTTTAGATTCAAATGGAAAAGTTGTTGATAAAATAGTAACAAATGAAGAAGGAGTGGCAATAACAAAGGATTTACCTAAAGGGATTTATTATATAAAAGAGGTAAAGGCAAATGATAAATATGTTTTAAGTGAAAATATATATGTTATAGAAATAAAGGATCATAATCAACAAATAACGTTAAATGTTGAAAATACTTTAATAAAAGGAAAAATAAAAATTATAAAGACAAGTAGTGAAGAAAATCAAATTTTAGGAATGAAAAGAGGTGATGCAATACCTAATACTAAATTTGAAATATTAAATAATAAAAATCAAATAGTTGATGAAGTTACGACAGATAAGGATGGAGTAGCAATAACAAGAGATTTACCAAAGGGACAATATTTTGTTAAGGAGGTAAAATCAAATGAACTATATGTATTAGATGAGACGATAAATATAGTAAATATAGTTAATCATAAAGAAGTAGTTGAGCTTAATGTACAGAATAAATTAATAAAGGGAAAAATAAAGATTATAAAAACAAGTAATGAAAATAATGAAGAATTAGGAATAAAAAAAGGTGATGTAATACCTGATACTGAATTTGAAATTTTGGATAAAGATAAAAATATTATTGAAAGAATAGTGACAAATAAAGAGGGGGTAGCGATAACAAAAGAATTGCCAAAAGGCATCTATTACATAAAAGAGACAAAATCGAATAATAAATATATTTTGAGTTCAGATTTATACGAAGTAACAATTAGTGAGAATGAAAAGCAAATAAGTGCAAATATAAGTAATAATTGTATAAAATACATTAAAAAATTACCAAATACTGGTATTTAAAAATATCAATAAAACTATTTACAAATTATGTAATCTATGTTATAATATAAATATGGATTATTAAATATCTAAAAAAATTTTTTTGGAGGGTAAATATATGAACAAAAAAACTAAGAAAAGCAGCCTAGTCAATTTTAGAATTGATGGTGAAGAGAGTGAAATTAATATTTCGGAAGCATTGAATTTGTTGGAGGATGGTCATGAAGTTAAGGCTGTTTGCTGGATTGACTATTATGGTTTGCCAAGAAAAGTCATAACAGCGCCTCTTAAGGAGATTCAGCTATTTAAAACGAATGTGAAGATGCTTACAGAGCAAGTGACGTACGAGGTCGCTGTAAACGCGTGAAACTAAAAGGATTACCTATTTTGGTAATCCTTTTTGATATTTAAATTGTATTGTTAAAAAATATATGTTATGTTATACTGTATTAAATGTTTGTAAAAATAAGTTGACCGATAGTATATTTTAAAATTTGTTTATGATAAAATAAAAATGAGAAAAGTAAACTTTTAATTTAAATAAAATTTTAAATTGTCGTGTTATATCGACAATTTATTTTTATGATTGGGGGAAAAATGGATTTTCAATATATTATTTCAAGTATTATATTGCCACTAATTACAACATTAATTACAGCAGTTATTACAGTATATCTTAGTGAGAAAGCAAAAAGAGGAAAAATTTTATTTATGTATAATAAATTAAATAAAAATATAGGTAATAGCGTTATTTTTGGAAAATATAAAAAGAATATTGAATTAGAAAAGGAATTTAAAAAATATTTACAATTACAGTCGTATAATATTTCATACTATATAAAATCTTTATTACATAAGACGTATATTAACTATAGTAAAAAAACATATTTAAGTAAATGTATAAATCAATCAAACGAGGAAAAAGAAATTTCAGATATGATAAATTACTTTAAAGACGATTATAATTTTATGTACTTTATTAAAATCTATGACACTTATATTACTAATTCTAATTGGACTTTTAAGTTAGTTAACTCTGGAAGTAATCAACTTTATAATTTAAACGTAATCGTAGAAGATTCAATCGATAAGCCAGTTATATTAAAAAAAGACGTGATATGTAGCAACGAGGTTTTTGAATTTAATATTAATTATTTTGATTTAAGGATGAGAATAAATAGTTTCAATTTTGGAGAAAATATTCCATTTGAGTTTGGATATTCAAAATATGTAGATAATATTTTCTATATGGTAAATGACTTTTTTTACAATAAAAAAGATGAAATATTGTGTAAAATAGTATATTCTAGCTCGTATGGTAAAAAGAAAAGATATTATATATGCTATAAGGAAAGATTTAGAACACATAAAATAATATAAAATGCTAATAATATTAGTATGATATACATTATAGGGGTATTAGTTGGTTTATTAAATGGTTTGTTTGCTTCAGGAGCAGGACAAATATTAGTTTTTTATTTAATTTTTATTTTAAAAAAAGATACGTATATATCCAGAGCGTTAAGCGTTTCACTTCTTTCAATTTCTAGTATATTTGCCGTATTTGGGTATGGTGGAATTATTAAATTTGAATTATCAAAAGTAATATTATTAGTTATTATTGCCATAATTTCTGGTATTATAGGCTCAAAAGTTATGAAAAAAATTCCAGCAGATTTTTTAAATTTAATTTCTGGAATTTTAATTGTCAGTCTTACGTTATATAAGATTTTATCAGGAGGTTTGAAATGATAAAATTTTTAATTATCTCATTTATAAGTGGAATAATATCTAGTATGGGAATTGGTGGAGGAAGTATTTTTATATTACTTACAACAATATTTAATATTTTTAAACATAAAGAGGCACAAGGTTATAATTTGATAATGTTTATTTTAGTTGGAATATCATCAACTATTTTTAACTTCAAAAATAATAATATTGATAAAAATATGTTTAAAAAATTGATAATTCCTATTTGCATTGGTAGTATTTGTGGGATATTACTTGTTAAAATAATAAATGAAAATATCTTAAGATATATATTTTATAGTTTTATGGTAATCATTGGAATTTATGAAATAATTACAAGTTTAAGGAATATAATTAAAACAAAAAATAATAAATGAAAGGAGTGATTTATATGAATTTTGTAAAAGGTGCAATGTTTGGTGTGGTTGCAGGAACTATAGTTGGAGTAATGAATAGTGATAGTATTATGAAAATGTTTAATAAAAGCTCAAAAGAAGTAAAAAAAATGGCAAAAAAATATGCCATCTAATTAATATTATAATACTTAGGCATAAAATGGTGTCTAAGTATTTTTTCGTATTATTAGCTATTGAACTAATTCTAAGTTTATGATAAAATGTTCATGCATGAGGAGAGAAGTGTATGGAAAAAAATGGTAACGATAAAGATTATTATGAACTTTTAGAAATTAGTAGAGAAGCATCTGATGAGGTGGTAAAAAATGCTTATCGTGCTCTTGCTAAGAAATATCATCCAGATATAAATAATGTAGATGATGAAGTAGTTCAGGAAAAGATAAGACAAATTAATATAGCATATGAGGTTTTAAGTAATCCTGAAAAAAGAAAACAGTATGATGAGCAACTACAAGAAACAGAAAATGAATATGTAGAAAAAGTAGAAGAACAGCTTGAGGAAGAGGATATAGATGAAACATTGAGTCCTAAGAAAAAGAAAATGGTAATAATATTTGTAATAGTAATAGTTTTCGTATTTATTAGTTTATCTACATTCTTGGTAGTATCAATTTTAAATAATCCAGTTGATTTAAATAAAGAATCTAGCATACAAAAACAAGAAGAAAATGTTGAGAGAGTCAACAAAGATTCAAAAAAGGACGATAATGATAGCAAGTTTACTGAAAAGGTTATTGAAAGTTATGATAAAGATGAAGTAAATGATAATAACAGTAGTAGTTATACAGATCAAGTAATAAAGAATGAAGAATTAGAAGATGATATTAAAAACGTTGAACAAAATAAAAATACTAATAATGATACAAAAAAGAATAACAGTAATACTACATCAGATGATGGAATAATAACTATATATTAAGAAATAATAATAATTTTTACAAAAAAATATATTTTTTTACAAAATGTATTGACATTTTATAAAAATTAGTGTATTATATAAGAGCATCATGTACGTGGGCCATTAGCTCAGTTGGCAGAGCACTTGACTTTTAATCAAGTTGTCCGCAGTTCGAATCTGCGATGGCTCACCACAAGCGGCCCGTTGGTCAATCGGTTAAGACATCGCCCTTTCACGGCGGAGTGAGGAGTTCGACTCTCCTACGGGTCACCATGATGTTCTGCTGGAATAGCTCAGTTGGTAGAGCAGCGGTCTTGTAAACCGCAGGTCGTCAGTTCAAATCTGACTTCCAGCTCCAATTAAGAATCCTTGAAAAGTGCTTAAAAATAGCAGTTTCAAGGATTTTATTTTATATTCTGTTGCTAACTATGATTTATTTTTATAAAAAATCCTCCCTATGGTTATCATGGAAAGGTAATTTTTACTATTCTTAGTTTACACAAATTTTTCTACATACTCATGAAAAAATTCACTCATTTTTCGGTAGACTTTTTTATAATACAAATTATTTTATTTTAGTTTTTAATTTATACTACCTAATTACGTATTGTATCCGTTTTTATATTATAAGTATATATTTCAGAACCCATACTTGTCTCTATATTCCCATCAACACGTCTATAATAAACTTTAAAAGCAACTTAATTATTCACATCAATTATATGAATAATTTTCAACTACACTACAAGTACCATTATTTGAACCTTTATTTTTATTAATATATTGATTTACAAATGGTGTCAATTTACTTGATAAATTAACTTATTTAACTTGCTCGTTACCATCTATACTATTTTTTTCAAAAAATTATATAATTTATTTATTTTTTCATAGTAGAAATAAAAATTACTACAAATTTATCTGATAGAAATTTAATTGCAAGAATAAAAATAGGTATGCTGTTTAAGTATTTTCTTTATTACTTGAAAGTAGAGGTTAATTTAACAAATTCAATTTTTTTATTAAAGTTTTATTTATATACTATATAAAAATAGTATATTTTATGTCAAATTTTAACTAGTTTTATCAAATAATGTATAAACTTGTAAAAAAATTTGATTATAAATAGAAAAACTGATAAAATTGTTTTAGGTGGTAAATTTTGTTTCATATTATTGAATTTTTTATCTTATTAATTTATTTTATCTTTAGGCTATATTATCTAGTTGATAAAAAATATATTTTTTCTATAAATGGAGGTAAATTGAAAAAATATATGATAAGTGAAAATCAGCAAAATATAGTCTGCAGCTTTGTTAATGCAATTAAAAAAAATTCTATAAAAAATTTTTTTCAATATATAAAACCACCTGATGTTGAAATTATTAAAAGATTTTTTATTATAAATTTAATTTCTTTTACGTTTATATTATTAAAAACTTGTATTCATTATAGCTTTTTTGCTTCTAATTTTTTATATATCAATATTTTAAATAAAAATATTGATATAGTTTCTTTATTTGGAGAGAATATTTCAAAAATAAAATTAATATATATATTTCTTTATTCAATTGCTATATATGATTTGGTATATAATTTTTATTATAATATTTATAAAAAAATCACTTTTAACAAATTAAATACAAAAGAAAAAATAAAAGAAATTCCATATATAACTTTTTATAATGATTGTAATAAAAATATAGTGATAAATAAATATGGACTTTTTCAAAATATTCTTATAACTGGAAGTATAGGAAGCGGTAAAACAAGTAGCGCTATTTCTAATATATTTTTACAATTATTTAATATGAATATTGGAGGATTATTAATTGATGTAAAAGGCAATTATATAAACACTATATATAAGATGTTAAATAATAAAAAACAAAAAGAAAGAATTATAGAAATTTCGTTAGACAGCAAGTATAGTTATAACCCTTTAAAATCGAATGTTTCAAATTTTGAGATGGCAAGCAGACTAAAAAACATATTACTTGTTATATCTGGTAATAATAATAATACTGATTCATATTGGTTGGATAAGGCAGAAAGTTATATAAGAGATTTTTTAACATTGATGAATATATATACAACTAATCCTAATTTTTATGAGTTACATATGTTAGTTATAAGTAAAGAATATTTGTGTGAAAAATTAAATTTGGTTAAACAAAAAATTTTATCATACGAATATTCAGACGAAAAGTTATTTAATGTTAATTCTGCCATATCAAATATAAAAAATGAATTCTTGAAACTTGACGAACGTACAAGGGGAATAATAAGATCTGAAATTACTAGAATAACTGGAGTATTTGTAAGTGATATGAAAATATATCAAAAATTTTGTACATCTAGTCAAACAATAGATTTCAAAAGTAATAATGTTTATGTTCTATCAATGGATATAGGTCAAAATATGGAACTTGCAAAAATAATTTCTACTTATATGAAACTCGAATTTGAATCCCAGATTTTATCATATTCATCAAAAATTTCCCCTACATTTTTCATATGTGATGAGTATCAAGAAATTGCTAATGAAAAGGACGCTAGATTTTTTTCACTATCTAGAGAATATCAATGTATAAATGTTATTAGTATGCAAAGTTATAGTTCACTGAATAATACACTAAAGAATGATAGCACATCAAGGGTAATAATACAAAATTTGGTAAATAAAATATGGTTTAGAAATGATGATACATATACAGTAGGTGAAATTATTAAACAAATAGGAAAAGAAATTAAAAAATATGAAACTGTTAATTACTCTGAAAGTTCTCAAAATAGTAAATATAATTTTCTTATAAATAATTTTAAAAATTATAAATCTGGACTTTCAAAAAGCATATCATTTTCACAAAGGCAAGAGTATATACTAAATGAAAAATATTTTACTCAGAATCTTGACACTTTTGAGAGTGCTATGATTATTTCAGATGGAAATAAAATGAAGTTTATAGAAAAAGTAAAATTAAAAAGGTGGGATGAAAATTATAGAGAAAATAGTTAAAAATATAAAATTAAAAAAGTTTAATATAATACTTATTGCAGTTGCAATATTTATGATTAGTTTATCATGTTGTTTTGGTGCAACAGATCCTACATTAGTAACTAAAGTAAATTCGGCATTAAAAAAGATACAGGGGTACCTTGTAAAAATTTCATTGCCAGCAGCTGGTGTTGCTATTGCAAGTGGAGTCCTTATAAGAAAATTTAGTATGGGAAATGAAGAAAAAATGGTTATAGGAAAAAAGATAATTATAAATGCAATTCTACGGATATGCGATAATTATTTCAATAGATATGATTTTAAAATTTGTAGATTCAATTATATAATATGGAAACAACAAATGTGTTAAATACATTAAATGGAGCTATAGAAAAGTTAAATTTAAATTTTGGACAAGATTTTTTTAAATTACTGGACAAAATATTAGTTATTAGTTCAAATATTATTAAAGAGCAACCTCTAAAAGATATGCTTGATGTAAGTAAAAGTGGAATAATTATAATAGCTAACTCGTTAATATTATTTTATGCATGCCATTACATATTTTTAAGAATTGTTAGTATGTATAATGGCGGCACGAAAGAAAATATTGGCCATTTCATATTAAAACTTATTGTTATAATTTTGCTTGTAAATAATAGTTATTATCTTTGTGAAGAAATTTTAAATATGAGTGAGCTTTTTAATAAAACTATTTCAGAATTTTCAAAAGATATAATTAGTAATGATGCAAGCTTTGAAAATTTACAAAAAGAGGTTACAAATTTAGAAGAAATTGTAAAAACTGATGGATTTACTATAGAAAGCATCATTAAAAGTGTAACTAATTTTTCATCAATTTCATTAATGATAGTATTTTCTATAAGGTATGTTACAATAATTTTTTTAATTATAATTTCCCCACTTACAGTAATGTGTTTATTTAGTAATATAACAAGAGGGATTTCAAAAACGTGGGGAAAGATGTTATTTATTAACTTAATTATTGAAATTTTTGTAAGATTAATAATAATGATTCCTTTGGCATATAAAAGCAATGATACTATTTATAGAATTATTTTGTTAGGAAGTATATATTTACTATTAAGAATAAATAATTTTGTAAAAGAGATTATTTCTCAGGTTGTACTTCAAAGAAAGGCGTGAAAAGAATAGATATTAAAAATGTAAATGAACAGCCAATATATTCAAACTATAAAAGAAATGCTAAATTCTTAGGAATTATAGACTATAAATCATTAATAGTAATAGTTGTATATGCAATGATTATTTTAAACTTTGTAAAAATAACTCCCTTTAATATGTATATAAAATTGTGCACATTTTTATTCTTTGTTATCCCTATTTTGGCAGTATTTACTATAAATATTAACAATGATAGCACGGTAGAAATGTTATTAAACGTTATTAAATTTATGCTAAACAAAAAATGTTTTGTAAACTTAGAGAATGTAAGATTCAATAAAAAAATTAAATTTTATAGTTAGTATACAACTAGCATTATACAAATAATGCTAGTTGTTATATTTATTGTATGGAAAAATATTTTTGTTAAAATGAAAATAAAAAACAGTATTAATTTATAAATAAGTTTGTTATAATTTTTGTAAAACTAACTAATTAATATATACTCGGATTTTGTTAGTAATTTTAAAAGTATTTTATTGTCAAAAAAAGAAACTAATGATATAATACGTATATATTTATTAGGAGAAAAAAATATGAAATTTGTGCAGAAAAATAAGATGGAATTGGGCGATACTTTGATACCAGATTTGTTTATACTAAATAATATGTCATCACTTGAGGGGATTGATTTAAAATTATATATATATATGATTTTCTTATCAAAGATTGGTAAAGAAGCAGATAAAGCAGATATTGCAAAAAAATTAAATGTTACTGAACAGGAAATTGGATTTGCTATAGAAAGATTGCAAGGAGAAGATTTAATAACAAGAACTACTGCTGGATATAATATAGTTGATTTAAAAGACATGGAAATAAATAAATCATATATTCCAAAGGTTGAACCAAGAAGAAATAAGGCTCAAACAGAAAAGGAACGTAAAAGAATAGCAGCAGCATCCGCTATAAATGAAAGTTTTTTCCAAGGGGTAATGTCGCTTAGTTGGTATACAGATATTGGTTCAATGTTTGAAAATTATTCTTTTTCGGAAGAAGTAATGATAGCACTTTTTCATTATTGTCAAGAAAGGAAAGCTTTGAATAAAAAATATGTTCATGCAGTAGCTGAAACATGGTATAAAGGTGGCGTAAAAACTTTTGAAGAACTAGAGGACTTTTTAGAAAATTATGATAATGTACAAAAAATAAAGCAAAAAATTGCAAAGAGTTTAAGGATTAATCGTAATTTTACAAAGTATGAAGAGCAGTATATTGATATTTGGATAAAAGATTTTAATTATGATTTTCCAATGATAGAAGAAGCATTAAAAAGGACAGTAAATAAACCTAATCCTACATTAAATTATGTGAATGGAATATTGAGTAATTGGCATAAAAAAGGATTTAAAGATGTAAAAGATGTTGAAGAATCTGAAAATGAGATGCAGTCAGTAAAGACCAGGAACTATACTAAACGTAGCGTTGATAATAAAAATAAATATCAAAATTATGAACAAAGAGATTACCTAGATTTAGAATCTTTTTATGATAATATGTAAAAATTATAAAGTGGGTGAATATACTTGAATAATGAAGTATTTAGAAAGATAAAGAGGGAGTATGATATAAAGAGGAATATAAAGATTGATGAAGCAAAAAGAAGGAAAGAAGAAATATATTCTAAAAATCCTAAATTATCAGAATTGGAACAAAATATAAACATTCAAGCTTTGAAGATAACAAGGAAAATTTTAAATTCTGACTCTGTATCTCGTGATATTGAAGAAGAGAATATGAAATTAAATATTGAAAAACTGGAAAAAAAATATGAAAATGAATTAGGAAAAATGGGATTAAATAAATCTGATTTAGAACCTAAGTTTGATTGTCAAATATGTAATGATACTGGTATGGAAAAAGATGGAGATATCTTAAAGGTATGTAAATGTTTTAAACAGAAATTGATAAATGAAACATATAAACAAGCAAATATTAATAAATTAGATGAGGAAAACTTTGAAACTTTTGATATAGGCTTTTATTCTAATAAAAGTAATAAGGAGAAATATGGAATTGACAAATCTCCACTAGAAAATATAAAATGTATTAAAGATATTTCAATTGAATTTGTTAAAAATATAGATGATATAGAACAAAAAAATCTGTTATTTACTGGTAATACTGGTCTTGGAAAAACGTTCTTAGCAAATTGCATTGCTAAAGATGTTATTGAAAGTGGTAAAACTGTGGTATATCAAACAGCTCCTGTATTAATGGATAAGGTAATTGAGTATAAGTTTTCATATGATAAAACTGGTGAACAAAAAGAACAGTACAATAGAATATTTGATGTAGATTTACTTATTATAGATGATCTTGGAACTGAAACAATGAGTAATAATAAATTTACAGAGCTGTTTAATATAATTAATACTAGACTTTTGAAAAATAAAAAAATACTTATATCTACTAATCTAACTCTTAATGAGCTATATAAACAATATGATGAAAGGGTGATATCTAGACTAATAGGAAATTTTACAATTTGCAAATTTATAGGTGAAGATATAAGGTTAAAAAAGAAAAAGATTAATTAAGGGAGGGCTTATGAAACAATGTAAGAAGTGTACTTGTTGTAATGTAGATGATAAATTAAAAAATATTGCCATTAAGTATAAAAACATGGATGGAGGTATAATTGAAGCATTACATGAAGTTCAGGAAAATTATGGATATATTTCTGAAAATGCCCAAAAATACTTATCAAAAGAGTTAAATATACCGCTTTCTGAAATATATGGAATAATTACCTTTTATTCTAGGTTCTCACTTAAACCTAAAGGAAAATATAATATCCAAGTATGCATGGGAACAGCATGTTACGTAAAGGGAGCAGAAAAGGTATTAAACAGATTTAGAGAAAGACTTGGAATCAATGAGGGAGAGACAACTAAAGATGGATTATTTTCTTTGGAATCGGTAAGATGTATAGGCGCATGTGGATTAGCACCTGCTATTGTAATAAATAAAGAAGTATACGGAAAAATGGATGTAAAAAAGGTAGATGAACTAATAGAAAAGTATAATAGTAAGTGATAAGAGGTGTGTATGGATATATTAAAGTTAGAAAATATTAAGAAAAGGTATATCAATGTATTAAAACAAAAAAGGATTTTAGTTTGCTGTGGAACAGGATGTACTTCTTCCAAGAGTAATGAATTGTTTGAAGTTTTAAAAGATATAATTTATTCTAAAAATATAAAAAACATTTATGTTGAAAAATCAGGGTGCTTTGGCTTTTGTGCAAAAGGACCTATTGTAGTAATAGATCCAGATGAAATATTTTATGAAATGGTAAAACCTACAGATGCAGAAGAAATTATTAATTCAGTTTTAGAAAATAAAATTATTGAAAGATTACTTGCAAATGAAAATGAAAAATTAATAAAAAAGTGGAAAGAATTAAATTTTTATAAGAAACAAAAACGTATTGCTTTAAGAAATTGTGGGAAAATTAACCCGGAAAAAATTCAAGAATATATAGCTGTTGATGGTTATCAAGCGTTATATAAAGCGCTTAATATGTCAAGAGATGATGTAATAGAACAAATTAGGCAATCTGGATTAAGAGGAAGAGGCGGAGCAGGATTCCCAACTGGACGCAAGTGGGAATTTACTAAGAATGCTGTTTCAGACATAAAATATGTATGTTGTAATGCAGATGAAGGTGATCCAGGTGCGTTTATGGATAGAAGTATTTTAGAAGGTGATCCGCATTCTGTAATTGAAGCTATGATAATTGCAGGATATGCAGTTGGGGCAAACCAAGGATATATTTATGTACGTGCAGAATATCCAATAGCAGTAAAAAGATTAAAAATAGCAATACTTCAAGCTAAAAAATTAGGACTACTTGGAAAAAATATATTGGATAAAGGCTTAGATTTTGATTTAGAACTAAGATTAGGGGCAGGAGCTTTTGTTTGTGGTGAAGAAACAGCATTAATGAATTCTATAGAAGGTAAAAGAGGTGAACCTAGGCCAAGACCACCTTTCCCTGCAGTGAAAGGATTGTTTGGTAGACCTACACTTTTAAATAATGTATAAACATATGCTAATATCCCAAGAATAATATTAAATGGTTCAAAATGGTATAATGATATAGGTACAGATAACTCTAAGGGAACAAAAGTATTTGCTTTAGGTGGAAGTATTAATAATGTTGGGCTAGTAGAAGTTCCAATGGGTACAACTCTAAGAGAAATTGTGTATGATATAGGCGGTGGTATACCAGGTGGAAAAAGATTTAAAGCTGCTCAAACTGGTGGTCCCAGTGGAGGATGTATTCCAGAAAAATATTTGGATATTAAAATTGACTATGAAACTTTAAATAATATTGGTTCTATGATGGGATCTGGTGGACTCATTATAATGGATGAAAGCAAGTGTATGGTGAATTTAGCAAAATTTTTCTTAGAATTTACAGTAGACGAATCGTGTGGAAAATGTCCTCCATGTAGAATTGGTACTAAAAGGATGTTAGAAATACTTACTAGGATTACGGAGGGAAGGGGAAAAATTGAGGATATTGAAAAACTTGAGCATTTAGCTGAAAATATAAAAAAGTCATCTCTTTGTGGTCTTGGTCAAACAGCACCTAATCCAGTACTTAGTACGTTAAAATATTTTAGAGAAGAATATGAGGCACATATAAAAGATAAGAAATGTCCTGCAGGAGAGTGCAAGTCATTGACGCATATGCACATAGAAGCACAAAAGTGTAAAAAATGTGGAATATGTGCAAAAAATTGCCCGGTAGGTGCAATAGATGGTGAATTAAGAATAACCCCTTTTGTTATAAACCAAGAAAAATGTATAAAATGTGGGGTATGTATTACAAAATGCCCATTTAAAGCAATTAGTAATTAAATTTAACTCTTGTAATTATGGAGGAGACTATGAAATTAGAAGAAGTAAAACTTACTATTGATGGAAAAGATGTTGTTGTTGAAAAAGGAACAACAATTTTAGAAGCTGCAAAAAAGATAAATGTAGATATACCAACACTTTGTTATTTAAAAGGGATAAATGAAGTTGGAAATTGTAGAATGTGCTTAGTTGAAATAGATGGCATAAAAGGGTTTAAAGCAGCGTGTGTGTATCCAGTTGAAAATAACATGGTTGTAAGAACAAATACTAAAGAATTAATAGAAATAAAGAAGACTATCCTTCAGTTAATACTTTCAAGCCATGAAAAAAAATGTCTTACATGTGAAAGGAATACAAATTGCAGATTACAAGAATTATGTAAAAAATTTAACATAGACGACTTAGAGTATGAGGGTGAAATGCCAGAGTTTGAAATGGATAGTTCATCTGAATGTATTGTAAGAAACATGGCAAAGTGTGTTTTATGTAGAAGATGTGTAAACATATGTAAAAATGTACAAAATGTGTGTGCTATTACTAATTTAAATAGAGGATTTAACTCTAAAATTGGAGTAGCATTAGATATGAAAATAAAACATTCAACTTGTGTAGGATGTGGTCAGTGCGTTATACATTGTCCAGTGGGGGCCCTTACTGAAAAAAGTAATATCACTGAATTAAGAGAAGCACTTCTTGACCCACAAAAACACGTTGTTATACAAACGGCGCCAGCTGTAAGAGTAGCAATTGGGGAAGAATTTGGTCTTCCTATTGGTACGCTAGTTCAAGGAGAAATGGTAGCTGCGTTGAGAAGCTTAGGATTTGATAAAGTATTTGACACAGATCTTGCAGCAGATATAACTATAATGGAGGAAGCGACTGAATTTATCTCTAGAGTAAAAGAAAATAAGAATTTACCAATGATTACTTCATGTAGTAGTGGATGGATAACATTTGCTGAAAAATTCTATCCAGAGTGTTTAAATCATCTGTCGACTACAAAGTCTCCAATGGAAATTATGGGAACACTGATAAAAACATATTATGCTAAGGAATACAATATTGATCCTAAAGATATATACTCTGTTGCGCTTATGCCATGCTCTGCTAAGAAAGCTGAAATAAAAAGAGAAAATTTAAAATTAGAAAATGGGTTACAGGCTGTAGATAATGTTATTACTACAAGGGAATTAGCAAAATTACTTAAGATTTCTAATATTAATTTAGCTTTGCTAGCTCCAGAAAAATATGATAATCCATTTGGAATTGCAAGTGGTGCTGGACATATATTTGGAAATACTGGAGGGGTTATGGAATCTGCTTTAAGGAGCATGTCTTATATAATAGATGGTACAGAAATTGAAAGAATAGATTTTAAGAATTTAAGGAAAAATAATGGGATAAAAGAGGCTGAGATTCAAATTGGTAATAGGAAACATATTGTTGCAATTGTTCAAGGTCTTAAAAATGTTTCTATGGTATTGGACGAAATAAAAGATGGAAAATCAAAATACAGTTTTATAGAGATTATGACGTGCCCAGGGGGATGTGTAAATGGGGGTGGTCAACCAATAGTTGATGAAAGTAAATTTTCGACTGAAGATGTCATAAAGCTAAGATCAAGTGCGTTATATAAAGCGGATAAAAATAGTAAATATAGAAAATCATACCAAAATCCCGCTGTTATTGAAATATATGATAAAGTTTTTAAAACTCCAAATTCAAAAAAGGCACATAAATATTTACATACTAGTTATAACAAACAGGAAGTATATATAGACAATTAATTTTATATTAATATGAAAAAGGAACAGTTAATATTCTTAACTATTCCTTTTTTAGCTTATAGTTATAAAGTGAGTAGTATTTGAGCAATATACTCTTGTGTTTGTGTATTAGGAAAATCACGTATTTTAAAGATATTATAGTTTATTAGTTTATACGATTTTTTCTTTTCGCTTGATATAATCTTTAAGACCTTATCTAATAAGGCTTTTTCCACACTACTGTAATAACCAATTTTTGATATAGTTATTACTTTTATACTACCAATACAGACTTCTGAGTTCTTTTTGAAATGTTGTATAGACATATTAATCCCTCCTTAAAATATTAATTTGGTTAAATTTTACATAAAGTAATTATATCAATTATTTTATATACTGTAAAGCAAATTTAAAATTTAATTCAAAATATTGTAGAATAATTTACATATGTAAACTATTATGGTATAATATAGTTTATAGTAGATAGGAGAGATTAATATGAATAAGCCTGAATTATTAGCGCCTGCTGGAAGTTTAGAAAAAGCCAAAATAGCATTTAAGTATGGAGCTGACGCTGTTTATGCTGGTACATCTAAGCTTTCACTTAGAACAAGAGCCGAAATGAATTCTGATACATTAGGTGATACTATAAAATACGCACATAGTATTGGTAAAAAAGTGTATGTAGCATTAAATATCTATGCTCATGATGAACATTATGATGAAATAGAAAGAGAAATTAAAAGATTACAAGAATTAAATGCAGATGCTATAATAGCAAGTGATGTAGGAGTAATTGAAAAAATAAAAGAAATCGCACAAGGTATGGAAATACATATTAGTACTCAAGCAAATACCGTAAGTTTACATTCAGCTAATTTCTGGTATAAATATGGAGCTAGAAGAGTTATATTAGCAAGGGAACTTAGTAAAGAAAAAATTAAGTACATAATGGATAATAAACCTAAGGAGTTACAGGTAGAAATGTTTATACACGGTGCAATATGTTTTGCATATTCTGGACGTTGTTATTTAAGTAAATATTTAAATGGTAGATGTGCAAATTTGGGAGATTGTGCTCAAAGTTGTAGATGGCAGTACAATTTGACAGCAAGTGAAGTAAATAATCCAAATAGTGTTATTAATTTAGATTACGATGAAAAGGGAACTTACATTTTTTCGTCCAAGGATATGTGTTTGATTAAACAAATTCCAGCCATTATAGATATGGGGGTAGATAGCCTAAAAATAGAAGGAAGACTAAAAACTGATTACTATTTAGCTACTGTTGTAAGAACTTATAGACAAGCAATTGATGATTATATAGCTTTAAAGGAGAATAGTAGGGTTAATGAATTTGATTATAACAAATATTTACCCGAATTATTGAAAGTTAAGACTAGAGGGTTATCTGAATTTTATTTCTCTGATGAAAAAAATCAAGATATACATGATTTTGATGGTAAGAGTGACAATCTAGATTATGAATACGGAGCTAAAGTTATTGATAAAAATGAAAATAATATATATACAGTTGAAATAAAAAATAAATTAAGTATAAATGATAATATGGAAGTTTTAAAACCAAAGAGTATTGAAAATTTGAGTTTTAAAATCGAAAAATTGTTTGATGTAAAAACTGGTAAGAAAATAGATACGATTAATCCTGGAATTAAAGGACAGATGGTAAAATTATACATTCCTTATGATGATATTTCTAAAAATACTATTATAAGGAGAAAAAAGTTAAAGTAGTATGAAATACTATTGTAGAATCTTTCTTAGATTTTTGAACAAAAATTATCATAATAATTAGACATTATGATAATAATAATATGGAAAAATATTGTAAAATCTATTAAAAAATATTGTTATCTAAATTATATATGATATAATGTTTAGATAGTTAAGTAATGGAGGTATATATGATAAAAATAGCATTTTTTGATACAAAGGAATATGATAAAAAATTATTTGAGAGGTACAATGAAAATTATGGATATGACATAACATATTTTGAATCAAAATTAAATGGTGAAACTGCACCTCTAGCTAAGGGATACGATGTAGTATGCATTTTTGTTAATGATATCGTAGATAAAAAAACTATAGATATTCTAACAGAATGTGGAGTTAAATTAATCGCACTAAGATGTGCAGGATATAATAATGTAGATATAAAAAATATGAATAAAAGTCTTAAAGTTGTTAGAGTACCAGCGTATTCACCGTATGCTGTAGCAGAACATGCAGTAGCGTTACTTTTGGCCGTAGATAGAAAAATATATAAGGCATATCAAAGAACAAAAAAGTATAATTTTACATTAAATGGACTATTAGGGTTTGATATACATGGCAAAACAGTTGGAGTAATCGGTACAGGTAAAATAGGAAAATGTTTCATAAAAATAATGAAAGGATTTGGAGCAAACGTTATTGCATATGATATATATAAAGATGAAAAAGCTAGTAATGAATTAGATTTTGAATATGTACCATTAGATGAATTGTATAGCAAATCTGATATAATATCATTACATTGTCCATTAACAGATGATAATAATAAAATGATTAATGCAGAAAGTATTTCAAAAATGAAAAATGGAGTGTATATTATTAATACAAGTAGAGGTAAATTAATAGATACAAATAGTTTAATTGAAAAATTGGAAGAGGGAAAAATAGGTGGACTATGTTTAGATGTTTATGAAGAGGAGGCTGAATTTTTCCTTAATGATATGTCTAATTCATATATTAGAGATAAAGACCTGTCTACATTATTGTCTATGCCGAATGTTCTTATTACATCTCATCAAGCTTTTTTCACAAAAGAAGCTCTAAACAAAATAGCCAGTGATACATTTTCCAATATCAAACAAATATTTGAAAATGGCTCATGTGAAAATGAAGTAAAATAAAAAATATGCTATATGGATATTAATTAAATATTCATATAGCACGTTTTATTTATGATATTGTAACGTTTGTATAATAATGTTTTAATATTTGTTGATAGGAATAACCAGATTTTGCCATACCATTCGAGCCATATTGGCTCATTCCTACGCCGTGACCATAACCTTTGGTTGTAAATATTAAATTATTTCCATCTTGTGATATTTCAAAATCAGCGGAACGTAGTCCTAATAGCTGTCTTATTTTAACCCCAGTAAAAACTTTATCACATATGCTGATATTTCCAACTCTATCTCCTATAGTTTTATTTATAACCTTTATTTGAGAAAGAGATGTTAAATTTACTCCGAGTTTTTTAGAAACTTCATCTATAGATATGGTTTTAGTACTCGAAAAACTTCTAACAGAAGTATCCCATTGGCTGTCTACACTTTTCAGATATGGATAAGAATTTCCCCATACATTTTCAGATGCTTCTGTTTTACCATTACTTGTTGAAAAAAATAAAGCTTCTATATAGGAACCATTGTATTTTATGGTTTGACCTTTAGTAGCATTAACAGCGTTTTTAACTTTTTCATAATATTTGTTAAAAGAACTTCCCCATTGTGATTTTAATTGATCAGTAGTATAAAATGTTTGATCAGATGTAGAAGCAGATATTGCACCACCTGATAAGGTCTTCTTTAATGCATATGTTCTTGAAGCCACTGCCTGCGCTTTGAGAGCTTCTATATGAAATTCAGCAGGCATTTCTGCACCCACTACTCCAATAACATATTCTTCTAAAGGTATAGTTATAGTTTTTCCCGAGGATAACTTAACATTTATTTTCTTTTCATTGGATTCTACAGTAGTATTATTGCTAGTACTATTGTTATTATTGTTACTATTATTGCTGTTATTATTATTGTTGTTGTTAACGTTAGTATTAGTTTTAGTGTTATTATTATTATTATTTGTTTTGGTATTAGAGGTTTGAACCTGAGTAGAACTATCATTTTTTACATTTTGTGTTTCTTCTGAAATTGAATTTTCCTGTTCTGTTTTTTCTTCTTTTTCTAATTCATTTGTTTCAATAGTCTCAGAAATGGAGGCGTCATTAGTGGTATTAGTATTAATCATATCTGAACTGTCTTCAGAAATAATTGTAGGTATATTAGTATCTAAATTTGTTGAATTATTTTTTGAATATATATTTGTTAAAACTAAGGTACCAACAACTACACCATTAAGAATTATTAATGCAGTATTATCTGATATTCCTCCTAAGTTTTTTAATATATATTCTCTTATTTTATCACTTACTTTTATTACATTTTTTTTAAACGAATTGAAATCTAAAGAAAATTCATATTCATCTGGATAATCAACATATATAGCAATTTGTTTTATCCCGATTATTTTCTGTAATTTTATGATATATATTCAAAATAATCACCTAAAAATATATTGTGTAAAATGGGATTAAATATTCAAAATATTCAAAAAAATTAAGTTTGAATTATGTAAAAAGTAGTCGAAAATATTATTTAAATCAGTTAGTTTTTTTAAAATTGGATATAATAGTATGATTTTTACTTTTTTTATGTAAGATTACTTGATATTTTTTTATCTTTATAGTAAAATATGATAAATGATATGGAATTTAGCGAGGGATTAATATGGTTTATAAAAAATTAACAATAACTGCAATAGTGATAGCAATAATAGCTGCAATAGTAAGTAATTTTACATTTGCTGCAACTAATATAACAACTAATGATAAGATAATGGATACAACACTTAATGTTTTAGTATTTTTACAAAAATATTCTTGGCCAGTGGTTACACTTATTTTTGTATATGCATTATATCAATTTTATGTTGCTGGAGCTGAAATTTTAGAAAGTAAAATATTAGGACAAAGATTAATAGTTGGCATAGCATTGTTTATGGTTATAATTCAGTGTTTACCATTAATATATGCCTTTTTAACCGTTAAGTAGAAAACAAATGGAGAGGATAAATATATGAAGGTACTTTTTGGTATAAATAATGATGATACTGTAAAAGGTATTGTTAAATTTTATAATGAAAAATATAATGAGAAAATTGAATATAAAAATGTTTATTATTTTAAACAATTTATACATGAGCTTGCAATTGGTGGATATGATAGAGCAGTTTTATTAGAAGAATTAGAAAAATTTCCAACTACTAATTATGCTCAAATAGATGATTATCTTTTTAAGAATATTGATAATATGACGGATGTGTTTGATTCAAAAAGTATAGTATACATTGCATCTGATAGAAGAAAACATGGTGATGAGTTTTTATCAAAGCTATTTAATTTGGGAATGTATACAGTTTTAACTGGTCAAGATAGAACGAAAGGAAAAGTTTGTGAGGCTATACATAAGCCATTATTAAAAAAGGACGTAAAAAAGTATTATGAAAATGTAGTAGGAGAGAATGTATATAAATCAGCTGAAGTTTCAGAAATTGAAATTCAAAGAATAATTTCATATTATAAAAATCAGAATGGTAATACTGATAAATATAATGAAATATTTGATAGAATATCTACTCAATATACGAATGAACAATTAAAAGTTATATGTAATTTTTTACCTGCAGATGTAAAACAATTTTTAGCTTTAAATAGTGAAAAATTTAAAGCAATAAATTCATTACCAGATAATGTTAGTGTTAGGGTTATTGAACCACAAGCCGCAGAATATAAACCTAGAGAGATATTGAATAATAATCAGAATTCTAATAGTGTTCAAATAAAAAAAGAACCAGAAATAGTTGAAAAAATAGTTGTTCAAAAAGTACCTCAAAAAGAAGTTGTAACTCAAGTAGTTGAAAAAGAGGTAGTAAGGAATGTTTATGAGGTTCCTAAAGATTATAAAAAAACTGTGTGTTTTGTAGGAGCACCTAAGGTAGGAACTACTTTTTGTATTAATGCTATAGGTACATATTTAGCTAGAAATAAGGTTAAAACAGCTATTGTAGATATGACTAGAAAAAGAGATACTTATACAATCTATACATATGATAATGAAGGAAAAAGGCATATAGCAGCTGAGAGCTTAAAATATGCATCAAACGGTTTAAATGAACCATTAATATATGACAGATTAAGCATTTATACTGGTATGCCAGGAGAAGATAGAAAATTATATAATGCTAGTGTAGCCTTAGAGACTATATCTCAAAATAATAATGTAATTTTAATAGATGCAGATTTTACGACGCCAGTTGATTACTTTAGATTGTGTCAAGAGATATATATTGTACAGGATATGGATATATTAAATATAAATCAACTTACAATGTTTTTAAGAAGTTTAAAATCTAAAGGAATTCCTATGAATAAGCTTAGGGTAATTATTAATAAACACGTAAAGTGTGTTCTTACTGCTAGAGATATATTAGATGGAATTGCTACATATACTAGTTATGATCTAAAAATGTATGATGAATTGTTTAACTCATCAAATATTTCATATTATATTTTACCTTTTGATATAGATAACTATAGAAAATATGTAGAAATGGTATATAAGTACTCTAATAAATTTGCAACATTTACGGATGATTTTAAATTTAATCTTGAGAACATTATTAATTCGATTTATCCTGTTTCTAGTAGAACTAGTAGCACAAGGTCACAAGGAAGTTCTAGATCAAGAGGATTTTTTAAAAAATAAACAACAAATGATGAAAGGAATTAAGAATGAATTATTTAGTATGTATTTTATTACTTCTAATTTTAGTTCTTATTATATTAATTCTTCTTGTAGATTTTGATTACAAGAAAAAATTGGGAAAGTGTACAAATCATTTTGATGAAGTATATAATTTTATTTTAAAAGATATGATTAATATAATGAGTTTAGATGTAAAAGCTAGCGATAAAATAGTTGCTCTTAACAATACATTTATTTCGAAATTAAAAATAAAGTATTCAAGTATATGTATATATGATGGATATAATTTTGAAGTTAAGGCAAGTAATGTGGAAAAAGAATATGTAAATTCTATAAAAGAAGTAGCTTATGATAAGGTATTTAAAAATAATGTATCAAAAGATAATAGTAAGTATATAGTTGCAGAAAGAGGAAAAAATTTACTTTATAAAAGCGCGATAGAAAGAGGTATTACTTCTGCTTTATTTATCCCGATATATTTTGAAAGTAATTTTTTGGGATTTATACTTTTTGAGGAAACAAGTGAAAACAACTTAGAAAAGATCGCAAATGATGATTTAATTGAATTAAAAAGTAATATAGCTAATTTTATAGAAAATATTGAGTTTCAACATACATTTGAAACTGCTAATATAATTGATTCACAAACTGATTTCTATAATAACGTATATTTGTATGCAAATGTTAGAAAACTATTAATGCCATATAAAAATTCAGCTATGATAGTTGTAAGGCTAGATAATTTACCAGAAATTAATGAAAAATATGGAAGAAATATTGGAAATTTATTATTAGTAAAATTAGCAAATGCTACTAAGGAAATATTAGGTGAGGACAATATTTATGTTAGATTTAGTGGTTTACGTTTTATAATATTTGTAAAAAATCAAACTGCAGAAACTATTCAACCTAATATTGAAAGATTACTGTCAAAATATAAGAAAATATATGAATATGAAAGCGATAAAAAGGTTAAGGTAGATACAAAAATTTTAATACATACTTTAAGGAAACAAAATAACTTAGAAAAAGAAATTCAAAAAACTATGTCACAAATGGATTGGATGAAAAATGTAAATACAATAAAAATAGTTTAAAATATTATATAGTAATTTTATAAAAAAAGGAGTGATTTTAATGGATCAAAATACAACTGTTTTTACACCACAAAAAGATGAATCAAAAAGAGTGAAGGAAATAATGGAACAGGTTGTTTCTGCTCTTAAAGATAAAGGATATGAACCTGTAAGCCAAATTATTGGATATATATTATCTGGTGACCCTACGTATATAACATCTCATCAAAATGCAAGAGCAATGATTTGTAAAATTGAAAGAGATGATTTATTACAAGAAATGATAAAAAAATATTTGGATATTTAGTGGAAAATATGAAAAGAATATTGGCGATTGATTATGGGGAAGTTAGGGTAGGATTGGCTGTATCTGATTCTTTAGGAATAACTGCCCAAGGTTTAGATACATTGGTGATAAATAATAGCATAAAAAACTTTTTTAGGGGAATAAAAGATGTAGTATCAAAGTATAATATCGGTACTATAGTGATTGGGTATCCTAAAAATATGGATGGTAGTTTATCTTTAAAAGCACAAACTGTAGATACTCTTATACCAAAATTAAATGAATTTGTGGAAAATGTGGAAAAGTGGGATGAAAGACTTACTACAGTGTCTGCTTATAGAACAATGAGAGAGTTAAATATATCTCAGAAGAAAAAAAATACTTATGCAGATAAATTAGCAGCTGTTTATATATTAGAAGGATATTTAGAAAAAATTAAAAGGAATAATGTATGAATTTAAGAAAAGCTATATACAAATTTTGATTATTAGTGTATAATATATAGCATAATAAGTTTAGGAGGAAAAAAATGGATAATAAACATGAAATAAATGATTGTGCATCAAATTGTGCTAGTTGTGCAGGATGCGGTCATGATCACGGAGATTTTGAATTACCTGATGACTTTAGTCCAGTAATTACTCTTACTGATGAAGATGGCAACGATGTTCAATTTGAGATAGTTGATATTGTTGTTATGGATGACGAAAAAGAGTATTTAATCGTAAGTGAGGCTTCTGAAGAGGAAAAAGAGGACGTTGAAGTTGTTATTCTTGAAATAAAACAAGAAAATGGCGAAGAAGTTTACGATACAGTAACTGATGATGAAGTTGGTAAAGCTGTATTTGATAGATTTGTAAAACAACAACAAGAATTAGATTCTTTAGATGAAGAGTAAAAAATAAGAAAGATGTCTAGATTAGTTTACTAGGCATCTTTTTCTTATTTCTCTTTAAGCTTAGTTTCATTTTCAACACAATACTCTATCATATTTGTTACTACTCCATTAAAAGTTGAATCATTTATTTTAGCAATTTTGTCTACTTTTTCAATTAATTCATCTTTTAAGTATAGTGATTTATAACTAGCTTTAACTTTTTGCTTTTTGTAATTAAGACTTATTGCCATAAAAATACCCCCAATATAATTTTACAATATGGTATAAAAAAATAATATATTAAATTTTTCTAGTATAATTTGTAATGTATATATAATTATGTTAAAAATAAGATAGGAGTGAAAATTTAGTGAAATTAAATACATTTTATTCAAAAAGTGTAAATATTGTGCTATAATATAACTGGTGATTTGGTATGGATGAAGTTTCTAAATTATATAATTTATCAGATAACATTGTTTTAAATGCTAAGTATGCTGAGGTTGAAATAAAAGATACTTTCTATAATATTGATAACATATCATTATATAATCAGGCTAAAGTTATGAAGGCTTTTAATGAATTCCAGGTGTCAGGAATGCATTTTGGTAAAACAACTGGATATGGATATGATGATCCAGGGAGAGAAGTTATTGAAAAAATATATTCAAGAATTTTTGATACTGAGGATAGCTTAGTAAGAGTACAATTTGTAAATGGTACCCATGCAATAGCAACAGTTCTTAAAGCATTACTTATGCCTGGAGACGAGTTATTGGCAATATCTGGTAAACCGTATGACACTTTATGTGAAGTTATCGGGATAAATGAAAGTAGTTTATCTTTAAAAAATTTTGGTGTTAAATATAGTCAAATAGATTTAAATCAAGATGGAAACTTTGATACCGAAAATATAATTAAATATTTAAAAAATAACAATGTAAAATTAATTCACATTCAGCGTTCTAAGGGATATGCATTAAGAAAGTCACTATATATAGAAGATATAGAAGATATAATAAATG
This sequence comes from uncultured Clostridia bacterium, assembly GCA_934130325.1. GTDB lineage: Bacteria > Bacillota > Clostridia > TANB77 > CAG-465 > CAG-465. The sequence goes on along the minus strand of CAKOYA010000001.1, from coordinate 55,864 downwards.
AAATTAGAAAAGTGGATAAATCTGTAATAATTATGGTAGATAATTGTTATGGGGAGTTTGTAGAAAAAAAAGAACCAACTGAAGTGGGTGCAGATATTGTATGTGGAAGTTTGATAAAAAATATAGGTGGAGGACTTTGTGAAACAGGAGCATATATTTGCGGAAAAAAGGAACTAATAAAATTGTGTGCTGAGACTTTAACTTGTCCAGGAATTGGAAAAGAATGTGGAGCTACTTTGGGACAAAACAGGAATATTTTACAAGGTTTGTTTATGGCTCCAAGTATTGTAAAAAATGCTTTAAAGTCTGCAATATTTGCTTCAAGTTTATTGTCTAAACTTGGTTTTGAAGTATATCCAAAATTTAGTGAAAAACGTGGTGATATAATTCAAGCTGTGAAATTAAATAATAAAGAATTACTCATTAAATTTATACAGGGAATACAAGCTGCTAGCCCAGTAGATAGTCATGTAACGCCGTATCCATGGGATATGCCAGGTTATTCTGATCAAATAATAATGGCTGCAGGTACATTTATTGATGGTGCATCAATTGAACTTTCTGCTGATAGCCCTATAAGAGAGCCCTATGTAGCATATATGCAGGGAGGTCTTACTTATGAATCAGCAAAAATTGCTATTTGTGTTGCAGCTAATAAAATACTAGGTGATATGTAAATGAAAGTTATTGTAATAGGGGGTGGAGCAGCTGGGATGATGGCAGCTATTACTGCTTCTACCCAAGGAAATGATGTATTGTTAATAGAAAAAACAGATAGTCTTGGAAATAAGTTAAAAATAACTGGAAAAGGTCGTTGTAATTTAACTTTTGCTGGTGATTCAGAAGATTTTAAAAATAATGTTGTTAAGAACTATAGATTTTTATATAGTAGCTTTAATAATTTTGATAACAACGATACTATAGATTTTTTCGAGAAACTTGGTGTAAAAACTAAAATTGAACGTGGAAATAGGGTATTTCCAGTATCAGATGATGCAAATGAGGTAGTAAGCGCTCTAAAAGAAAAATTAAAACAACAAAGAGTCAAAATTTTATTTAATTCTAGTGTTGCTAACATTATTTTAAACGAAAATTCTTTGATTGGAGTAAAACTTGATAATGGTGAAAAAATATATTGTGAAAAATGTATATTAGCGACTGGTGGTATGAGTTATTCTACAACTGGTAGTACAGGTGATGGATATACAATTTCTAAGAATGTTGGGCATAGTATTGAAAAATTATTGCCAGGGTTAGTACCTTTAAAAAGTAGTGATAGTATATGTAAAAAATTACAAGGCTTGACTCTTAAAAATATAAGATACAGTTTGTTTGATTTGGATATAAAAAAGAATATTTATGAAGATTTTGGTGAATTAATGTTTGCACATTTTGGAATAACTGGACCTGTTGTTTTGAGTTCAAGTAGTATATTAAATAGGTATGATAATGTTTCTGAAAAATTAAAGCAGGGTAAAATATGTGCGATTATAGATTTAAAACCAGCTTTAGATGAAAAAACGTTAGATAAGAGAATTTGCAGGGATTTTGATAAGAATTCAAATAAGGAATTTAAAAATAGTTTAAATGATTTGCTACCTCAAAAACTTATACCGCAAATTATAATTATGTCTGGTATTGAGGAAAATAAGAAAGTGCATCAAATAACTAAAGAAGAAAGAAAAAGGTTAGTAAAATGTATAAAAAGTTTAACAATTAAGATAAATAACTTAATGCCACTAGAATTTGCAATTATAACATGTGGAGGTATTAATGTTAAGGAAGTAAATCCTAAGACGATGGAATCGAAGATTATAAAAAATTTATATTTTGCAGGAGAGGTTTTAGACATTGATGCCTATACAGGTGGATATAATCTGCAAATAGCATTCTCTACAGCTGTGGCTGCAGGTAGTAATAATGAAATGTAGGAGGGGATAATTTTATGGATGAAAAAATTATGTTTAAAGAAAAGAAGTCTGTACCTAGTGTTGTTGTCATATTAATTATAGCTTTAATAGGAGGAGTATTTGGTAGTTTAGTTACATATGTTGCTATTGATAATAAAATAACCAATAATACCAATCAGATAACTAGTGATGGGTCAGTAACAAAATCATATGAATTTGCTAGTGTAGAAAATCCAGTAGTAGCAATAGCAGAAAATGTAGGCCCATCAATCGTGGGTGTAAAAGTAAATTATATTTCACAAAATATCTTAGGCTCACTTTCAGAATCTGATGAAGAAGGATCTGGCATAATATATAAGGAAGATGGGTATATAATAACAAACTATCATGTTATAGAGTCTGCTATTAACAATTCAACTGCTAAAGTTATTGTTACTTTCCCAAATTCGGATGAGGAAGTAGAGGCAACAATAGTTGGTGGGGATCAAACTACAGATCTAGCAGTTATAAAGATAGATAAAACAGGATTAAAGGCAGCAAAAATTGGTAAATCCTCAGATTTAAAAGTTGGAGAATTAGCTGTAGCAATAGGTAATCCATTAGGTCAAGAGTTTGCTGGTAGTGTAACAGTTGGATATATATCAGCTTTAAATAGGAAGATTACAACTGATGGAAGAACATATAAGTTAATACAAACAGATGCCGCTATAAATCCAGGAAACAGTGGTGGTGCATTAGTTAATTCTTCAGGTGAGGTAATTGGAATAAATACAGTAAAAATTGGAGCTACAGAAGTTGAAGGCTTAGGATTTGCGATTCCTACAGATGATGCACTGACTGTAATTGACGAATTAATATCAAAAGGAAAGATAGAAAGACCATATATTGGTATAGGTGGAATTGATATTGATGAAACTACTGCTAAGAGAAATAATTTAACAGAAGGTGTTTATGTGGCACAGATATATGCTAATTCACCTGCAGCAGTAGCAGGAATTCAAAAGGGTGATATTATCATAGCCATTGATGGTCAAGAATCAAAAACTATGGAAAAATTAAATGAGTATAAAAATACTAAAAAAATCGGTGATAAGATAAAATTAAAGATAGTTAGAGCGTCTAAGGAACAAGAAATTGAAGTTACACTTGGAAATGATTCTACAATTACTAATACAACTACCCAAAATAAACAATAATATTAGTAGACATTAATTATATTATATAATTAGTGTCTATTTATTATTTATAAAAAATTCAGTAATATTAGTGATCTTTTTAAAAATACTTGACAAAAATAGTTTACCGTAATATAATATAATTATTATTTTTGAAAGGAGAGTGGATTGCAATGTTAAACCACTTCGGAAAAATCTACTTATCAGTAGAGTGTATCGATCGTCCAAAGGACGTTCCACCTGTAGTTTATTTGGAGATATTTAGCAAAGAATCAAGGGAATTAATAGGAACAATGAGGGTATGCTATGATCCGCATTATTCACTTAATAGGTGTCAGGTACGAATAGCATTTGATGTGCTTGACATAAAGGATATTGATCCTACTTATAACAATACTCTTGAGGACATTGTGATGGCAGGATTTGCGTTTTGTAAAATTGACAACCATCATATATATGACGATTTTAATATAACTCCGTACATGGTCATAAATCAGTACCCAGAAGATCCAATGGGTATGAAAATGATAAATGCTAAAATCGTTGAAATTTTGATTGGTATGGAATTTGAAACCGGAGGAGATATAAAAAACAAATTTGTGTTTACAAAAAAATCTCAAATGGCGCTTTCTAAGGCGCTAGTAAAAAAATATTTACTTAATTAAGTAACAGAACATATCCAGTTCATAGTTGAACTGGATATGTAGGAGGGGATAATTTTATGGATGAAAAAATTATGTTTAAAGAAAAGAAATCTGGACCTAGTGTTGTTGTCATATTGATTATAGCTTTAATAGGAGGAGTATTTGGTAGTTTAGTTACATATGTTGCTATTGATAATAAAATAACCAATAATACCAATCAGATAACTAGTGATGGGTCAGTAACAAAATCATATGAATTTGCTAGTGTAGAAAATCCAGTAGTAGCAATAGCAGAAAATGTAGGCCCATCAATCGTGGGTGTAAAAGTAAATTATATTTCACAAAATATCTTAGGCTCACTTTCAGAATCTGATGAAGAAGGATCTGGCATAATATATAAGGAAGATGGGTATATAATAACAAACTATCATGTTATAGAGTCTGCTATTAACAATTCAACTGCTAAAGTTATTGTTACTTTCCCAAATTCGGATGAGGAAGTAGAGGCAACAATAGTTGGTGGGGATCAAACTACAGATCTAGCAGTTATAAAGATAGATAAAACAGGATTAAAGGCAGCAAAAATTGGTAAATCCTCAGATTTAAAAGTTGGAGAATTAGCTGTAGCAATAGGTAATCCATTAGGTCAAGAGTTTGCTGGTAGTGTAACAGTTGGATATATATCAGCTTTAAATAGGAAGATTACAACTGATGGAAGAACATATAAGTTAATACAAACAGATGCCGCTATAAATCCAGGAAACAGTGGTGGTGCATTAGTTAATTCTTCAGGTGAGGTAATTGGAATAAATACAGTAAAAATTGGAGCTACAGAAGTTGAAGGCTTAGGATTTGCGATTCCTACAGATGATGCACTGACTGTAATTGACGAATTAATATCAAAAGGAAAGATAGAAAGACCATATATTGGTATAGGTGGAATTGATATTGATGAAACTACTGCTAAGAGAAATAATTTAACAGAAGGTGTTTATGTGGCACAGATATATGCTAATTCACCTGCAGCAGTAGCAGGAATTCAAAAGGGTGATATTATCATAGCCATTGATGGTCAAGAATCAAAAACTATGGAAAAATTAAATGAGTATAAAAATACTAAAAAAATCGGTGATAAGATAAAATTAAAGATAGTTAGAGCGTCTAAGGAACAAGAAATTGAAGTTACACTTGGAAATGATTCTACAATTACTAATACAACTACCCAAAATAAACAATAATATTAGTAGACATTAATTATATTATATAATTAGTGTCTATTTATTATTTATAAAAAATTCAGTAATATTAGTGATCTTTTTAAAAATACTTGACAAAAATAGTTTACCGTAATATAATATAATTATTATTTTTGAAAGGAGAGTGGATTGCAATGTTAAACCACTTCGGAAAAATCTACTTATCAGTAGAGTGTATCGATCGTCCAAAGGACGTTCCACCTGTAGTTTATTTGGAGATATTTAGCAAAGAATCAAGGGAATTAATAGGAACAATGAGGGTATGCTATGATCCGCATTATTCACTTAATAGGTGTCAGGTACGAATAGCATTTGATGTGCTTGACATAAAGGATATTGATCCTACTTATAACAATACTCTTGAGGACATTGTGATGGCAGGATTTGCGTTTTGTAAAATTGACAACCATCATATATATGACGATTTTAATATAACTCCGTACATGGTCATAAATCAGTACCCAGAAGATCCAATGGGTATGAAAATGATAAATGCTAAAATCGTTGAAATTTTGATTGGTATGGAATTTGAAACCGGAGGAGATATAAAAAACAAATTTGTGTTTACAAAAAAATCTCAAATGGCGCTTTCTAAGGCGCTAGTAAAAAAATATTTACTTAATTAAGTAACGGAAAATATCCAGTTCATAGTTGAACTGGATATTTTGTATATAAATCTAATATTTTAAGTAAAATATTAAAATTTTCGAGGTTTTGAATAATACAATAATAAAATAGTACCTTTTACTAAATTTAAAGGGCAAGCAAAAATAAAAACCTCGGAAGTATTGAAACTTCTGAGGTTGAATTGATTTTGATAAAAGCTCTTCTTATCTCTTACTAAATTACAAAGGTTGATTTATCAATAAAAAATGACATTTTTGTATATTATAAGATTATTATATTTTAGATGTAAGTAATGGTTAAAAGAATATAAATTATATAAAAATTTAGTTAAGAATTATTGATTTTATGAAGCATTATGTTATAATGTAATAGGAAACAGACCATATTATAAAGAATATATAAGAAAAAGATAGAAATTATTGACAAAAGCAAACAAAAGTTTTATAATGTATGAAAATAAATGCTAAATTTATTATATAATATATTATTGTTAAAAAATATATTATAAATCTAAAAGAAGTAGGGAATTCTATGTTCAATAAAGGAAAATATAGTGCAATAGACATTGCAAATTGGTTTTTAAATGAAAATAGAAAACAAATGAATTTTGGAGATTCTGAATTTATAACAAACTTAAAATTGCAAAAGTTATTATATTATGCACAAGGATGTTATTTAGCCCAAAATGATGAGAGCTTAATAAAAGAAAATTTTTTAGCATGGGAACATGGACCAGTAATCAGAAAAATATATGATAAATTTAGAATATTTGGATCAAATGGAATACAATATGAAGAAGATTATGATGATAAATTAGATGAAGATACTAAAGTATTATTAAAAAAAGTTTATGATAGGTTTGGACAATATACAGCATGGAAACTAAGAGATATGACACACCAAGAAACACCATGGAGAGAAACAGACAGAAACCATGTTATAGACAAAAGAGCAATACAAAATTATTTCAAGGAGAACTATAGCAATATATAATGCTAGAATGTAGACATGATGAAAATATAATTCTTTCATTTAAGTATTCTGTTAATTCAAAAGAATATACAATAGAAAAAATAATAAAAAAGACAAAAGAAAAATGTAACGAAATAATATATGAATTATACGAAAACTTTAAGGAACTTTCAAATGTAAGATTGGTAGACTTTCAAAATAAGCCTAAATCAGTAGGATATGAGATGTTACCATTATATGAATTAAATGTAGTAATAGATGAAAGAATAAGAAAAGAATTAGGGTTAACAAATGATAGTAAAATTATAGTATTTAGATTTAATAAACAAAAATGTAGAATGCTTTTAGTACCGTCCAAGAAATGTCCATCACTTTTATATGTGATTGGGGATGATTGGAATTATAGTGCATATAAGCATTAAAAAATATTTGATAAAAATATACTGTAAAAATAAAAAAGCTCACATCTGTAACTTTGGCGAGTTAGGTGTGAGTTTTTTCAAACTTAATTCGGCAAAACCACGTTTGTGGATTTGTCATTTCCTATATTTATTATAAGCTATTTAAAGATAAAAAGTCAAGAAAAAAGATAAAATTATAATAAATAAATAGTAAGTTGTCGCTGAGGTTGTGTTTCTGGATTTAAATGAAATATAGAATGGAATAGATGAAAAAATGGGTATATATACTTTAAATATACTCATTTTTGTTGTTCATTTTAAGAAGTTATGTAAAACGATAAAAACATAGTATAATATAAGTATAGTTCTGTATATTGCAAAATTAGAAGTAATTTAAATTTAGAAGGAGGGGAGTTTTTTGAAAGAGTTATTTGTTGAAAAAGTAGTTGATGAAACTACAGATTTTTTAGACAACAACCAAAGAATAAAACTAAAAGAAAAACTTACAGAAATATGCATATATTATAGAATTGAAGTACTAGAACAAAGTCAAAAGGAAGAAATACAAAAGAATAATAAAGAACTTTTGAATAGATTTATATCATCTAAAGACATTGAAGGTTGTTCGATAAGAACTTTAAATTATTACAGAGATAATATAAATAAAATGCTTGATACTGTAAATCTTCCAATAGATGAGATTACTACCGAAACGTTAAGAAACTATTTATCCGAGTATAAAAGTAATTCAAATGCAGGTATGGTAACAACAGATAATATAAGAAGAACATTATCAAGTTTCTTTGGCTGGTTAGAAAACGAAGATTATATTGTAAAAAGTCCAGTTAGAAGGATTCACAAAGTAAAAACGACTAGAAGAGTTAAAGAAACATTAACAGATGAGAATTTAGAAAGGTTAAGAGATACTTGCTCAAATGTAAGAGATTTAGCAATATTAGAACTATTAATTTCAACTGGTATGAGAGTTGGAGAACTTACTAGATTAAATATAGCTGATATAAATTTTCAATAAAGAAGCTGTATTGTTTTAGGTAAAGGTAATAGTGAAAGAGAAGTTTATTTTAGTGCAAAGAGTAAAATGTATATAAAGAAATATTTAGAAACAAGGATGGATAACAATGAAGCATTATTTGTGTCATTAATAAAACCTTATAATAGATTAGGAATATCAAGGATTGAAATTGCTATTAGAAATTTAGGAAAACAAGTAAACATAAACAAGGTGCATCCACATAAATTTAGAAGAACAATGGCAACGATGGCTATTGATAAAGGTATGCCAATAGAACAAGTTCAAAAATTATTAGGGCACATAAAAATAGATACGACAATGGAATATGCAATGGTAAATCAGAATAATGTGAAAAATTCACATAGAAAGTATATAACATGATGTTATTTTTAAATATAAAGTTATGATAACAAAAAATAACTATAATATAAAATAGAAAGAATGTCTACAAATTTTTTATACGACAGTATAAAGTTGGACAGGAAAAAATTGACAAAGCAATAACAAAATGATACAATATTATGTGAAATGAGAAAAGGAGCGAAACTATGCAAATAATAAAAAATTATGATAGTGAATATCCTATTGGAATATTGTGGAATATGGGAAATAAATATGCTAGAGAAATGATGTTAAAAATAGCTATTATGGAAGATGTTATACAAGTAAAAGTATTGGATCTAGGAGAAAAATATGAACAATTTGTATTAGATTGTTATAAAGGAGATGAAGAGGCTTACGAGGGTGGATATATATATGACAAAATTAAAAATATGAATACCGATAATAAAAAAATTGTGGTATTTGTTTTTAAGATAGATAATCCAACGTATCAAAAGAGTGCTGATGGGAAAATTCAATGTATCGAAGCAAGAAAAGTAAAACAAAGAATTAGAACTGAATATGCACCTAAAATAGAAGGCTATTTTTTTGATAATTTAATACATATTTCTGATAATATTGAGGAATCAAAAAGAACATTAGAAACAATAAATAACTATGAAAAATATACAATAAATGATTATGTTAGAAAAGGTTATAATGCTATAATAAAAGAGGAAAATAAGAAACAAAGTAAATCTTATGTTAATTTCTTAAAAGAGTTGAAAGAGGATAATAATGAAAGATAATAATGAAAAAAGATACGCTTTAATATTAGCAGGAGGAAAAGGAAGTCGTTTGTGGCCTATTAGTACCACTAATAAGCCTAAACAATATTTGAATTTATATTCTGATAATATAATGATAAATGAAACAATAAAAAGAATAGAAAATTTATTTGAATATGATGATATTTTTGTAATAACAAGTATAGAACAAAAGGAACTTGCTGAAAGATATATTGACTATAGAATACCAAGAGAAAATATTATTTATGAGCCTATGTCAAAAAGCACGGCAATGTGTATTTTTTATACTTCTATAAAAATATTAAACCAAAAAGGAAATGGAACAATGACCATTTTAGCTTCGGATCATTATATAAAACAATCAGAAAAACTAATAAAAAATATCGAAGAAGGAATTAGTTTAGCAAATAGCCACGAAAATTTGGTTACAATAGGAATAAAGCCTACATATCCTGCAACTGGATTTGGATATATAAAATATCATTATGATGATAATCTAAAATGCAATATTGTAGAAGAATTTAAAGAAAAACCAATATATATAAAAGCACAAGAATATTTAGAAAGTGGAAAATACTATTGGAATAGTGGAATGTTTATATGGGAAATTTCTACAATATTAAATAATTTTCAAAAATTTTTGCCACAAATATATAAATATAAAGATGTAATAATAAATGGTTTAAAAAATAATATTAATACCTTGAAAGAAGTATATCAAAAAGTAGATGCTATTTCTATTGATAAAGGGATACTTGAAAAAGCAAGTAATATAAAAATGATAAAAGGAGAATTTGAATGGCTTGATATAGGTAGTATTAATGATTTTTTTAAAATTCAAGAAAAAGATCAGAACAATAATACTATAAAAGGTAATTCTGTAATAGAAGATGTAGAATCTTGTAATATATATAATGATGATGACAATACGATTTTTGCAATTGCGGGAACACGAGGATTAAATATAGTAAAAAGTAATAATGTTTTGCTTATAGTAGAACAAGAAAAGATGATAGAATTACCAAGTTTAATAAAAAAGGTACAAGAAAATAAGGAGTTAGAAAAATATTTATAAGGAGAAATATAATCAAAAACAATAATTTTATGGAGGTTATTCAAAAATATAATAGTAAAAAATATATTGAAAATTTGAAACCAAATGAGTTAGTCATATATTCGCCAACATCTATTGAAAAAAATAATATAGATAATAATAAATGTTTAATGGTTAATTGGCATAATCTTACCAAAAACATTGATAAGATAGAAAAGTTTATTAAAGAAAATAAAAACATAACAACAGTAACTAGTTATGGTGGAGGAAGTACAATTGATATTGGAAAATATATAGCATATAAATTAAATGTTAAATTTACTTGTATTCTAACAATGTTATCAACAAATTCATATGCAACAAATAAAGTTGCATTAATAAAAGAAAACAAAAAAGTAACTTTGGAGGCAAAAATTCCTGAAACAATAATAATTGATGATGAATTGTTAAATTTGTCAAAAGAAGAAAATATATATGGACTAGCTGATGTTTTCTCAATATATACAGCTCTTTATGATTGGAAAATTGCTCAAAAAGATATAGATGAAAAAATTGATTACAATATATATAATATGGCAGAAAAATTATTGCAAGATGTTATTAAGTTTGTAAACAATAATGAATTTGAGGATATAGTAAAAAATAATATTAAATTATTTGAATTTATTGGTATAGCAGGATATATAACTAATTTGTATGGAACAGGAAGACCAGAAAGTGGCTCTGAACATATAATGGCAAAGGAAATAGAAAGAATAATAAATGTACCACACGGAATGTCTGTTTCAATTGGAATATTAGCAATGGGATTAATGCAGAATAGAGATGTTTCAGAAATAGTAAAAGCTATAAAAAAATTAAATATTTTTGAAAAAGCTGATAAATATGGATTGAATAAAAACATAATTGAAAAAAGTTTTATAGATTTAAAACCGAGAGAAGATCGCTATAGTATAGTAAATAGATATGAAAATAAATTTGAAGAAAAACAAATGATTTTAAAAAAATTATATAGTATAATAGATGGAGAAATAGAATTATGTTAGTAATTAATGATTTTTTTGTAAGATATAAAGAGGCTGTGTCAAATCAAATGGAGTTGATTTCAAAAGCTAATAATGCTAAGATTATTTCAGCAACAAGATTTATGGGACAACAAGCTATGCAAAAATAAGATATAGAAGATAATATTTATGTGTATTCCCCAATAAAATATGTTTTTCAAGCGATAAAAGAAACATATAATGCAAAAAAAGAAAAAGTTCATGTTTTTGAAGAAGAACCATGTTTATGGAAAAGAGTTTTATTTAATAAAGCAGGAAATCAGTTATATGTATCAATGTATAGAAGACCTACTGAACAGTATGCGAAACATTTAAAAAAATATAAAAATTTAAAAAAAGTTTTTGTTGAATTACCACAGCATAAACAGTTATTAATTGAATGTGGAATTGATGAAGAAAAGATTGAAGTTACTCCAACACCATCTAAAATAGAAAGAAAAAAAAGCAATAAAGAATATAGTAGCGATAATGTAAATATATTATTTGCAAGTTGGAATAATAAAGAGGGAGATGCAATAAAAGAAAGAGGATTAGAATATTTACTAGAATTATTAAAAGAAAATCCTAATTACACATTAACTATTCCATTAAGAGATAATGATACAAAAAATTTTAATGCAATCGCGAAAGAGAAGGGAGTATATGATAGAGTTAAACTATTAGAAATACATAATAATACTCAAATTTTAACACAATTATTTGATGATTCTGATTTTGTTGCATTTGTGCCACAGAAAAGGGTAGTAAAAGATGTGCCAAATTCATTAATAGACGGATTAGTTCGTGGAAAACCTGTAATAATATCAGATGTTATAGATTTTTCACAAGAGGTAAAACAATATGGAATGGGAATAGTTATACCAGGAGGAGAAAAAGCAAAAAGAATTAATATAGATAAAGAAACATATAGAGAGTTAAGCAAGAGAGCTTATGAATATTCTGAAAGAAACTCTAATGAGAATTACTTAAGTATAATTCAAAATTCATACGATTTGAAGAAAAAAGAAAAGAATTTAAAAGATAGAATAAAAATTGATCCGAAAAAAGGCAATAGGCAATTACCTAAAAAATAAAATGAAGTAAAAAGAGATGAGGGTGAAAAAAATGAAAATAGCGATAGTAAATACTTGGGCGATATCTAAAAAAGCAGTTGGAGGAACAGAAAGATTTGTAATGGATATTGCGAAAGCTTTTGCAGACAACGGAAATGAAGTAGACGTATATATGTTTTCAGGAAATACACATAGAGAAGATGGTGTAAATTATATAAATATAGACCTGTTTAATATAAAGGGAGAAGCAGATGAATATATAGTTCAAGAAGCTTTTGGAAATTTTGAAACAGATACATCATATTCAAACTTGGCAAGAAAACTTGAAAATAAAATTAATATGGAAAAATATGATTTTATACAATTAAATTCTTTATTGGTTTTAGAAGCTTGGAAGGATAAAAAAAGAATATTCACAATACATACTAATCCATTTGAATATATTCTTGCTTGGGGCGAGAAATCTTTTGAAAGAGTAATTGATATAATGAAAAGATACAATGACGATGATAAAACAATATTTGTAGCTCCATCAAAGTTCTATGCTAATGAATATAGCAAATTAACTGAATGTAAAATAAATTTTATTCCTCACGCAATAGATAAAGAAAGGTTAAAAACAGAAAAGAATAAGGATGAAATTTGTGAGAAATATAATATAGATAAGAAAAAAATTAAGATAATTGTTCCTCAAAGGTTAGAGCCAAATCAAAAACAGCCTCAATTATTACTGGATGCTTGTTGTTTAATGGAAAATGCTGAAAAAGCAAAAATTGAGATTATTTATACTGGATTAGATAAACAGTATGAAAAATTTTTAGATTCATTAAAAAGACAAGCAAGTATAAATAATATAACTATAAAAATAATAAGATTTGATTATATGTCAGAAGTGTATAAGATCGCAGACATATGCGTATTACCAAGTAGATCAGAGAGTTTTGGATATTCTGCGTTAGAATCATTATCATTGGGAATATATACAATATTAAATGATATACCAACATTTAATGAATTAGTAAATGGAAATGATTATAATTATATATTTAAAAATAATAGTGAAGAATTAAAAAATAAAATATTGGAAACTATAAAAAATAAAGAATATATTGAAAGAAAAGAGCCTCTTAAAGAATGGCAAATACAATATGATATAAATACATTTAAAAATTCGTATATTGATATGATAAAATAATAAATTTTATAAGGAGATAAAAACATGGAATTAAGAGATTTGTATGATGAAAATAAAAAATTAACAGGAGAAACAATTTATAAAGGACAGGATGTACCAAAAGGACGTTATTATATAACAGTAGTTGTTTTTATACAAAATGGTAAAAAAGAATTTTTACTTCAAAAAAGAGTAAAAAAGAAAGATGGAAAGTGGGCAACAACAGGAGGACATCCTGTATCAGGAGAAACAAGTAAGCAAGGGATTATAACGGAAATTAAAGAAGAACTAGGCATTAATGTAGTAGAAGAAAATGTAATATTATTTAAAACAATAAAAACAGAAGATGATTTTGTTGATATTTATTATTTGAAAGAAGATGTAGATATAAATAGAATAAAAATTCAAAAAGAAGAAGTAGAAGATGTGAAATGGGCGACAATTGAGGAAATACAAAAAATGATACAAGAAGAAAAATTTTCAAATAGCCATAAAGAATTTTTTGAATATTGCTTAAAATATTTGAATGCTAATAAATAATAGAAAGGCAAAAAAATGGAAGTGATGTTTGTTGATTCTATATATAAAGAATACATATGGGGTGGAACTAGATTAGAAAAAGAATATAATAAGGAAAATGAAAATAGAAATATTGCTGAAAGTATTGAGATTGCAATTAATAAAGATGAATCTGTTAAAGTAAAAAATGGAGAATTTAAAGGAAAAACTTTATTTGAACTTTTTCCAAATATTTATTTAAAAGAAAAAATATTTGGAAGGTATGCTATTAATAGAAAAGATTTTCCAATTATAATAAAATTTATAGACGCTGAAGAAAATTTATCAATTCAAGTACACCCAAGTGATATTATTAATGAAAAAAATGAATTATGGTATATAGTTGAAAGCTCAAATGAATCACAAGTCATAGCAGGATTTAAAAATAATCTAACAAAAGGAGAATTTGTTGAATTATTAAAAGATACTCAAATAGCAGAACAATTGAATTACATAGATATTAATGAAGGAGAAGCTATATATTCCTTCTGGCACAATACACTCAATATTAAAAAATATACTAATACTAGAAATTCAACAAAATAGTAATATTACATATAGAATATTTGATTGGAATAGAGTTGATAAATGTGGTAAAAGTAGAGAATTACACATTGAAAAGGCTATTGAAAATATAAAGTTTTTTAGGAAAGCAAAAAAATATCAAACAAATAATTTTAAAGGAACTAATCGAGTAATAAAAAATAAATTTTTGGATGTAAAAAAAATTGTTATAGAATATAAATTTTCGTCTAGTAGTAATATAAATACATTGTTAATAATGAATGTTATAAAAGGATCTGGGAAAATATATGATTCAAATAATGAATATATATTAAGTAAGGGAGATACATTTATAATTCCTGCAACATTGGGAAAATATAAGATTATAGGCGATTTGGAAATAATAAGCACATGTTTAGTAAAGGAGAAATAAAAAGTTGAAAAAAGCTATAATATTTGATTTGGATGGTACACTATTGGATACATCAAAAGAGATTGAACAAGTTTGGAAAGATATTGCTCAAAATTATAAAATTCAGATTGATGAAGATACAATTAAGAAAATAATGGGATATACTAAAATTGAAATAATTAAATATTTATTTAAAGGAAATAATAGTCTAGGAAATGAATTTATTACAGAATGTCAAGAAAAAGAAAACGAATATTTAATAAAGAATGGCGGTCATATCTATAAAAATACATTAGAAACTATAAAAAAATTATCATTAAGTTATGATTTGTATATTGTAAGTAATTGTCAGTCAGGATATATAGAAGCATTTTTGAAATATTATGATATTGAAAAATATTTTAAAGATTATGAATGTTCTGGAAATACAGGTTTTAGTAAAGAAAAAAATATTAAGATAGTATTAGAAAGAAATAATATTTTGAAATCTGTGTATGTTGGAGATACTATAAAAGATTATGAATCAGCAAAAATAAATGGATTACCTTTTATTTGGGCAGGATATGGATTTGGAAAATGCGATAAATTTTATAAAAAAATTAAGGATATTTGTGAATTAATAAATTTAGAAATTTAAAAAATATTGCTATAATAATAGTGTTTTTTAATAGTGAAAAATGGAGGCTATTAAATCAAATGATTAAATATACGTTGAGGACCATTATATAAGAATATAAATAATTTCAAAAAACTTATAATTTTTTATATTATAATCATCTCGACAAATTACAATTTATTTAAATAACGATTCGTTGTATTAATAAAATACAAAGCTAATTATGCGAAAAATAATAGTGGAGCATAGTTAGCTTTTTTGTGATATAGATATATTAACAATTATAGAAAGTTGAAATATAAATTTGTATATTACTAGCATATTACTTGTATATTACAAATTTAAATGGCAAACAAATAAAAAATAGAAGTGTTGAAATATCAATATTTGCAGACATTGTATAGTAAAAATTACCAAGCAGCAACAAAAAACCTCGGAAGCCTTGAAACTTCTGAGGTTAAATTGCTTTTGATAAAAGCTTTTTTTATCTCTTTGAGAATTGTGGTGCTTTTCTTGCCTTTTTAAGACCATATTTTCTTCTTTCTTTTACTCTAGAATCTCTAGTAAGAAGACCATTTCTCTTTAATATTGTACGAACTTCTGGATCAGTTGTTGCAAGAGCTTTAGCAATACCATGTGCAATAGCACCAGCTTGACCAGAGAATCCACCACCATTTACTGTAGCAATAACATCATATTTTTCCATCATATTAGCTACTTTAAAAGGTTTTAAAACAATTGCCTTTAATGTATCTAAAGTGTAAACTTCATCCATATCTTTTTTGTTTATAGTTATTTTACCTGTACCAGGTATTATATTAACTCTAGCTATAGATGATTTTCTTTTACCTGTTGCATATATATATTCTTTCTTTGCCATTTTTACATCCTCCTAAAATTCCCATACTTCTGGTTTTTGAGCTTCATTTTTATGCTCACTACCTTTATATATTCTTACATTTGTAAGCATTTTTCTACCTAAAGAATTTTTTGGTAGCATTCCTTTTATTGCAACCATTAAAGCTTTATCTGATTTATTTGCCATAAGGTCACTATATTTAATTTCTTTCATTCCACCAACATAACCAGAGTGGTGTCTGTAAACTTTTTGATTTAATTTGTTACCAGTTAAAACTATCTTATCAGAATTTATTACTATAACATTGTCACCACAATCTAAATTTGTAGTGTAAGTAGGTTTATGTTTACCTTTTAGTAATTTAGCAACTTCACTTGCAACTCTTCCTAGAGGTTTGTTTGCTGCATCTATTATGTACCATTTTTTTACAATTTCTTTAGCTTTTACACTATGTGTAGTATTATTCATAACTAAAATTTCCTCCTAAATATAAAATTTAGCTACGTAAAACTTTCCGGGGTTTAGTTTAA
The DNA here is from genome assembly GCA_934130325.1 of uncultured Clostridia bacterium. Taxonomy (GTDB): domain Bacteria; phylum Bacillota; class Clostridia; order TANB77; family CAG-465; genus CAG-465. Next base: position 38,893 of record CAKOYA010000001.1, on the reverse strand, counting down.
GTAACTATTAATACTAGTACATTATACATAAAAAAACAAAAAAAGTCAATAATATGGTAGAAATTTAATAAAATAATGTAGTACTTGGAAAAATAAAGTTATAATTAAATTTAAAATATTGCAATTTTATATATTTTATAGTAATATTATACTTAGTTAAAAGTGAGGTTTATTATGGAAGAGTTTGAAGATTTTATGGATGAGATGGATACACAAAATATTGCTGCAGATTTAATGGATATTAAAGAAAAAGCAAGAGTAGAATCTTTGATTAATAGGCTAAAAATGTATGATTCTAATCCACAGGAAAAGACTAATATATATACTTCTGTCTTAGAAGATGATAATGTGGCATATTTATTACTTAAATTAAGTCAAACAAGAATTTTTGTAAGAGATTTTCCTGAATTTTATGTAAAAAATCAATATGGTGAAGACGTTATCAATTGTCAACAAAATTCTTCTTATCATAAGTATGGGGTATTTAAGCATATTCTTACAACAATTGAGTGTGTTGGAAATCCACAAATTCCTATAGGAAAATGGCAAAAAAAATTATTAAAATGGACTATGTTGTTACATGATATAGGTAAGCCTTATGTAAAGGTGATTTTAGATGATGGTACAGATAGTTTTGCAACTCACGATGATAAATCAGTAGAACTTGCTAAGGGAATTTTAGATAGATTTTATTTCAGTGAAGAAGAGAAAAAGATTATTTTAACTTTAATTAAGTATCATGATAAATACTTAAATGAAGGTGAGATAACGTATGATAATATGAAGTTTTTAGCAAGTGAATTAGATAATAGTAAAGAATTATTCTACTTATTGTTAGACGTGAAAGATTCAGATGCTAGGGCTAAAAATGTTGACGTGTATAATAAATTCAAATTAGTTAAGACAAAATATATTGAGTTTATAAACAAATACATGAATTACGAAAATGATGCAGTTGATGAAAATGAGGATACACCTATAGGTCCTAACGGTAATGTTGATACAATTAGTACAATTTCTAAACCTGAATTAGATATGTTAATAGAGGATGTATTAAATAGAAGGAGAATAAAACCTGTATATCAACCAATTATAAATATAGATGAAAAAAAGGTATTGGGATATGAAGTATTTACTAGAATAGAAAATACTAAATCAATAAGAATATTAGATTTTATTAATTATACAAACCAAATAGGAAAGTATGAAAAAATACAACAGGTAATGATGATTAATTCAATAGAGTCTTTTGAGAATCTACACGAGAAGGATTCTAACTTATTATTTGTAAATTGTGATTTAAATAGTTACTCCAAATATATTAATAAACCAAGATTATATGATATGATGGGAAGGAATAAAATAGTTATGGAATTTCAAAACTATGAGAAAAAGGACTTAACAGAATTACAAAAAATAATTTCTTCAATACATCAAAAAAATGGCTTGGTAGCTTTTGATAATTTTGGTATAGGAACATTCACAATAGATGAATTAAATTTACTCGATATTGATTATATAGTTCCAGATATTTCATTAATAAAGGATATTGGAGATGACGTTGAAAAGCAAAGATTCTTATCTAATTTAGTTACATATTCTATATCAAAGGGATGTGAAATAATTGCACTTGGAATTGAAGATAATGATACATTGGAGCTAGTTGCTAGACTTGGTGTTAAATACGTACAAGGATATTATTTTTCAAAACCCATTGAATTAATAAAAGATATAAATAAAAAACTAAGAGAAATTCTTGTTAATAATTCTAATGAGTCAATTTCATAAAATTTTATAAAAGCTGTTGACAAACAAAAATTTTAGTAGTATAATTCGTATAAACAAATGTTCTATAATAGGAGGAAAGATTTATGATATCTGAAGAAAGAAAAAAAGCCTTAGATATAGCTATGGCTCAAATAGAGAAGAATTTTGGTAAAGGTTCTGTAATGAAATTAGGAGAAGTTGGAAATGTAAGTGTTGATTCAATACCAAGTGGTGCACTAAGTTTAGATATAGCATTGGGAATTGGAGGATTTCCAAGAGGAAGAATAATTGAAATTTTTGGGCCAGAATCATCTGGTAAAACTACTGTTGCATTACATGCAATTGCTGAGGCACAAAAACAAGGTGGTATAGCTGCATTTATTGATGCAGAACATGCACTTGATCCTGTATATGCTAAAAAACTTGGCGTTGATATAGATAACTTAATAGTTGCTCAGCCTGATACTGGTGAACAAGCACTTGAAATTGCTGAGCAACTTGTTAGAAGTGGTGCGGTTGACATTATAACCGTAGACTCAGTAGCAGCTCTTGTGCCAAAAGCTGAAATAGATGGAGAAATGGGAGATTCACATATAGGATTGCAAGCAAGACTTATGTCTCAAGCATTAAGAAAATTGACTGGCGTATTAAATAAATCTAAGACAGTAGCAATATTTATAAATCAATTAAGAGAAAAAGTTGGGGTTATGTTTGGAAATCCAGAAACCACACCTGGTGGAAGAGCATTAAAATTTTATTCATCAGTAAGGCTTGATGTTAGAAAGCAAGAGGCAATAAAGATTAACGGTGAAGTAGTAGGATCTAGAACAAAGGTTAAGGTTGTAAAAAATAAAGTTGCTCCACCTTTTAGGGAAGCTGTATTTGATATTGTTTATGGTGAAGGAATATCAAATGAAGGATGTATACTTGATTTAGCAGTAGATTTAGATATTGTTGATAAAAGTGGTGCTTGGTTTGCTTATAATGGTCAAAAAATTGGTCAAGGAAGGGAAAATGCAAAGACATTCTTAAAAGAAAATACTGATATTATGGCTGAAATTGAATCTAAGGTAAGAGAAAAATTTAATCAAGCTTTTGAAAAAAGTATGGGAGAGATTCCAGAAGCTGATTCAAATAATACTGAAGAAGAGGAGTAATATAATGAACTTTGAATTTGCTAAAGAGAAAGCTGTAAGGTTTTTATTAACAGCTAAAAAAACAGAATTTGAAGTAAAGCAGAAACTAAAAAAAAGTAAAGTAGAAGATGACGTAATAGATGACGTTATTTGCTATCTAAAAGATTTAAATTATATAAATGATTATGAATACGTAGACGCATATATTAGACAATGTATGCGTCTACAAAATTACTCAATATATGAAATAAAAAATAAATTATTGCAAAAAGGAATAAAAAAATATATAATTGAAGAAAAGATTCAAATTTTAGCTGAATCAGATTATGAAAAAGAAATAGTAAATAAACTTTTGGCAGGAAAGTTAAAAAATATGGAAGATATTAAAAAAAAGCAATATTTATTTAGAAGAGGCTTTTTAAGGGGGAATTACTGTGATTAAAATACCAACACCACATAATGAAGCAGAAAGTGGTCAAATAGCAAAAGTTGTAATAATGCCTGGAGATCCATTAAGAGCAAAATATATAGCAGAAAAATATTTAACTGATGTTGTTTGTTACAACAAAATAAGAAATATGTTTGGATTTACAGGATATTATAATGGTGTAAAAGTATCTATTCAAGCAAGTGGAATGGGAATTCCATCTATGGGGATATATTCAAAGGAATTATTTGAAGGCTATGGAGTTGATACGATTATACGTATTGGTAGTGCTGGAACTGTAAGTAGTAAAATAAATATAAATGACATAGTTGTATCTGAGTTTGTAGGGTCAGATTCAAATTATTTGAACGCTGTTGGGATTAAAGAGGACTCTTTGATAACTGCAGATAATAAATTAGTAGAAAATTTGAAAAACTACTTGTGCGAAAATGATATATCGAATGTGGTATTTGGAAAAACTTTCTCATCAATAGTTTTTTATGATACTAAAGATCATATAAATAAACTTAAAGAGCAAGGGTATCTTGCTGTTGAAATGGAAACTTTAGCTTTATATGCAAATGCTAAATTGGCTCAAAAGAGGGCATTAAGTTTATTTACAATATCAGATAATATAATAACAGGTGAAAGGTTGTCTTCTAAACAAAGAGAAGTATCTTTCGATAAAATGATAAAGGTAGCTTTGGATTTAGCAAAAAATATATAATATAGAAGGGAAAGATTATGTCGCAAATAATATTAAAAAATATGCCTAAGTACAAGTTTACTTTAGAAAACTTTGAAGGCCCACTTGATCTTTTGTTGCATCTTATAGCAAAAAATAAAATGAATATATTTGATATCTCTCTTAGCAAACTCACAGATGAATATATAGAGTATATAAATGAATTAAGTGAAAAAAATATAGAAATAGCAAGTGAATTTATAGTTATGGCTTCTACTCTTTTAGATATCAAGGCAAGAAAATTATTACCTAAATTAGAAGAGAAAAATGAGGAGGAAGAAGAAGTAACTGAAGAAGATATAATAAATAGAATAATTGAATATAAAAAGTATAAGGAAGTTTCAAATGAAATTTTAAACATGTATTCTAAGAATTTTGGAAGTTTCTCTAAATCTATGGAAAAGATAAAATTTAATAAAAGAGTAGAATATACAGGTGAAAAATTTAATAAATCTCAAATTCATGATATATATATGGATGTTATAAATAGAAATACTAGAAAAATAAATAACAAATCTGATGAGATAAAAAAGATTGCTATTTATGAAAAAGTTACTGTAAAGGATAAAGTTACTCAAATTGTCAACTATTTAAATTCAAATACTCAAATGGTTTTTAATGAGGTTTTTAGTTTAGATACTTGTAATAACGTAGAAGTAGTTACAGCATTTTTAGGTGCATTGGAACTTAGTAAGTTAAAGCAAGTTGAATTAGAGCAAAATTACTTGTTTTCCGATATTAATATAACTAAAACACACGATAATATAGAATTAGATTTATCAATTTTTAAGGAATAATCTGTTTAATGGTTACTATTATTTTTTAGTAACTATTTTTTTGTCTAGTATGGAATTAATTTGTCTAAAAATATGAATTTTATCATATAAAATATGTATATAAATATATATTTTATATGTATTATTTTTAAATCCTATAAAAAAATAATCATTTTTTAATTAATTCTTGAATATATATATTTATTGTGATATAATTAATTAGCACTTAAGAAAGAAGAGTGCTAAATGGAGGTGTAAATTATGTTAAAACCATTAGGAGATAGAGTGATTTTAAAGTCTTTGGAGGTAGAAGAAACTACAAAAGGAGGGATAGTACTTCCTGGAAGTGCAAAGGAAAAATCTAGTATTGCTGAAGTAGTAGCAGTTGGTCCAGGTGGTAATATTAACGGAAAAGAAGTTACTATGAATGTAAGTATTGGAGATCATGTAGTATGTTCAAAGTATAGTGGTACAGAGATTAAATATGACGGGGTAGAATACTCTATTGTAAAACAAGAGGATATTTTAGCTATTGTTGAATAATAAGGGGGAATTTAAAAATGTCAAAAGAGTTATTATTTGGAAGAGAGGCTAAGGAGGCACTAGAATCAGGTGTAGATAAGTTAGCTGATGCTGTAAAAGTGACACTTGGTCCAAAAGGTAGAAATGTTGTACTTGATAAATCATTTGGGTCACCATTAATCACAAATGATGGTGTATCAATTGCAAAAGAAATTGAATTGGAGGATCCATTTGAAAATATGGGAGCTCAATTAGTAAAAGAAGTAGCTACTAAAACAAATGATGTTGCAGGTGATGGTACAACAACTGCCACTGTTTTGGCTCAAGCTATGATAAAAGAGGGATTAAAAAATGTTGTTGCTGGAGCTAATCCTGTTATTGTTAAAAAGGGAATAGAAAAAACAATAAAAGTCGCAACAGATGAAATTAAAAAGATATCAACAGATATTGAAGGAAAAGAGGATATCGCAAGAGTAGCAAGTATTTCAGCTAATGATGAAGAGATAGGAAAACTAATTTCTGATGCTATGGAGAAAGTATCTAAAGATGGAGTTATTACAATAGAAGAATCTAAAACTATGGATACAGTATTAGATGTAGTAGAGGGAATGCAATTTGATAGAGGATACTTATCTTCTTACATGGTTACAGATCCAGATAAAATGGAAGCTGTGTTAGATGAACCATATATACTTATCACGGATAAAAAAATATCCTCAATCCAAGAAATATTACCAGTTCTTGAAAAAATAGCAGAGCAAGGAAAAAAATTATTGATTATTGCTGATGATGTTGAAGGTGAGGCTTTAGCTACATTGGTACTTAATAAATTAAGAGGTACATTTACATGTATTGCAGTAAAAGCTCCTGCCTTTGGAGATAGAAGAAAGGAAATGTTACAAGATATTGCTATTCTAACTGGTGGGGAGGTTGTATCATCTGAGTTAGGAATGGAACTTTCAAAAACTGATATACTTCAGCTTGGACGTGCAAAACAAGTTAAGGTACAAAAAGAAAATACTATAATCATTGATGGGTATGGTGATGAACAAAAAATTAATGATAGAGTTATGCAAATACGTGGTGAAATTTCTAATGTAAGTTCTGATTTTGAAAAAGAAAAATTAGAAGAAAGACTTGCTAAACTTGTTGGTGGAGTTGCAGTTATTCAAGTAGGTGCAGCTACTGAAACTGAAATGAAAGAAAAAAAATTAAGAATAGAAGATGCTTTGAATGCAACTAAAGCTGCAGTAGAAGAAGGTGTTGTTTCTGGTGGTGGAACTGCGTATATAAATATATTACCTATTATAAAAGAGTTTGCTAATACTTTAACTGGTGATGAAAAAATAGGAGCTAAAATGATTGAAAAGGCATTAGAAGCTCCAATAAGACAAATAGCGTATAATGCAGGAGTAGAGGGAGCAGTAGTAATTGATAAAATTTCAAATTTAGAAAAGGGAATGGGATATGATGCTTTAAATGATTCATATGTTGATATGAAAAAATCTGGTATAGTTGATCCTACAAAAGTAACAAGAAGTGCTCTTCAAAATGCTGCATCAATTGCTTCTATGGTCATTACAACTGAAACTTTAGTAGCAGAAAAGAAAGAAAAAGATGGATGTAATTGTAATCATAATGATGTAAACCCTGGTATGGGAATGTATTAATAATAGATTACATATAAATAAAACATATTTTTTGACATAGAATAGTTTAAAAATTCTATTAATAAGACAGACACTATTTAAACATGGTGTCTGTCTTATTAATATTTAATATTTAATATTTAAGTACTTGTTTAATTATTTTTTTTAATGTATAATTTGTGTGTATGATATATTTTATAGAAAAGGTGGTGAACAAAATTGGAGGAAAAGAAAGCTATAAAAGTTAGTCTATCTACACTTTTTTTAATTATAGCAATTATAATAATTGTTGCTATGGCATGTTATATTTATTTAGAAAGATCAAAATTTAATGATGAGGTTGCTAAATTACAAGAAAATGTAACCAATATGGAAAATATGGTAAATAGCCAAGAAGAAAAAATCAAATCAATTTCTAATACAATAAATTCTGATAATTCTAGTGTTAAAAATAATAATATTAATTCAACAGATAATTCAAATATAGAAGATAACAATGTTGATGAATTAACAAATATTTATAATGAATGTGAGAAAAGGATTGAGGGTGTAGTTTATAGGAGAGATGATGGTGGATCATCTGGATTTCTTATTAAAAATGGAATACTATATTCAGGTGAACAAAGAGCTTCTGGAATAACAGGTAGTGTTAAATATGTAGTACCAATAAATAAGCAAATACATAAATCAATTGCATTAACCGAAAATGGTAAATTATATATTAATAAAGAGGAAGATTTTTTATATGGAAATACATTTGAAAGTTTCTTACCTAACTACAATATTTTAGAAATTTTACAAATACCGGATGAAAAGGAATATAAATTTTTATGTTCAAATGGAAAAATAATTAACATGGATGGGACAATATATAAAAATTTAATATAAAATTATTTTTCTATGTGTAAAATTAAATTTAGTGGAATAAATTATATGTTTATTAGCATAAAATTAGAGCAGTTATAGTTTTAGCTACAACTGTTCTAATTTTTAAAAATAGTCTAAATTATTTTTATATAAATTTGGTTTTGTTTTAAGAAAGATTATTGATTAGTTTCTTAGAAATGGAGTTAGTTCCTTAATTACGTTTATCTGTAAATTAGCAAAATCTAAAATTTGTTCTTTTAAATCTTCATCTACATACAGATTACTATTTACTAATTTATGGCATTCTATGTAACCCATAATTGCCCCTTGAATAAGCATTTGACTTATATGGGAATTACTATTATCTTTTAAAGTATTTATTTGAATACTTGCCCATCCCATTACTTTTTGTGTGACTGGTGTATCTGCTGGCTTTTCATCTTCTTTATTATAATAATTATTAATAGCATTTAAAAACTTTTCATATTCATTGGATTGATTTTGAAGTATATTTTTAAATTTTTTATCATCTGTTTTTTCGATGACAATTGCATAAGAGTCTTCACCCATTTTTATAGCTTTATAAAAATCATCTAATATCTTCAAATTTTCTTTATTCATAAAAAACCTCCCTATTACAAATATTATTTGTAAAATAGGGAGAAAAATACAATATTATGTGCTTATTTTTTTTATAATTTCTTTACATTTTTCTATAATATAATTTTCATCAATATCAGCAGTTATTTTTTTGTTTTCCATGAGAATTTGTCCATGTACTATAGTATATAGTACATCTTTACCACTAGCGTTATATACTAAATCTGAAATAATGTCATTAATAGGTTGAAGTGAAATATCAGATGTATCTACAATTATAATATCAGCTAGTTTTCCTTCTTCAATACTTCCTATTTTATCATCCATTTTGAGTGCCTTTGCTCCATTTATTGTGGCCATTTGTATAACGTCAGAAGCAGGAATTATAGTAGGATCTTCATGATATCCCTTTTGAATTAAAGAGGCGAGTCTCATCACTTCAAACATATCAAGATTGGAACCACTGCCTTGTCCGTCGGTTCCCAAACATACATTGATACCTTCCTTTTGAAGTGTGAAAATGTCCGCAAAACCACATCCAAGTCGTAGATTGCTAATAGGATTATGTACTATATTAGCTTTTATATTTTTTAAGATTTTTATATCTTCTTTTGAAAGCTTAACGCAATGGGCAAGAATTAAATTAATATCTTCAAAATACTTATATAGTACTTCAGAAGGGTAATTTACATTATATATTTTTTTTATAGTGTTTACCTCATTTTCATTTTCACAAAAATGTGTATGTAAAGAAAAATTATATTCGTGGCATAATTTAGATACTATTTTTAGATAATCTTCATCAGTAGTGTAAAGTCCATGCAGTGCTAATATTGAATAAATATTAGTATCTATGTCATTTTCTTTTTCATTATACAAGCTAAGCATTTCTTGGATTCTAGTGTTACTTGGGCTGTTGTTTCCCATCAAACATCTTGATGTAACATATCTTAAAGGTAATTTATGTGTTGCTTTAATTATATAATCTGTAAAAAAATAATTATCATTTAAAAGTGTAGTTCCTGTTTTACAAGCTTCAATTAGTGATAGCATACTTGTATAATAAACATCATTTGGAGATAGTTTATTTTCTTTTGGCCATATCTTTTCATTTAACCATTTTTCTAGAGTACAACCATCTATCATTTCTCTAAAAATGCTCATAGGTACGTGAGCATGCATATTAATAAGGCCTGGCATTACTATTTTATTAGTAGCATCAATAATTGTGTTTGCATCATCTACTACAATGTTTGAAGCTACCATATTAATTTTATTATCTATTATTAATACATCTTTATTCTTTACAACTGTATTTAATGTATTATCCTCATTTTTTTCAAATAATACAACATTACCATTTTTTATTAGAATTTTATTCATACTTTTACCTCTATAGTAATTATATCAATAAATTAAATTTTTGTAAATATTAGTGTAGTAAAATTTAGTTTTATCAAGATAAATAACTATTGCAAAACTACATTAAATGAGATATAATAATTATATTATATAAAGGTGGAAAAATGGAAGAATATATAAAAAATATTGATTTGCAAAATGTGTCTATGCAAACGTTGGCATTTATTGGAGATAGTGTATATAATGTATATGTAAGAACATATTTAGCGTCAATTAGCAATATGCAAACAGGGAAATTACATGTCTGTTCAATTAAATACGTCAGTGCTAGAGGACAAGCAAAAGTAGTAGACTATTTATTTGATAGTTTAAGCGAAGAAGAAAAACTTGTATATAAAAGGGGAAGAAATACAAATATACATACCGTTTCTAAAAATGTTGAAATTAGCGAATACAAGAAATCAACTGGATTTGAGGCTTTAATAGGTTATTTATATTTAAGTCAAAATATTAAAAGATTAGAGGAAATAATTAATTTAAGTATTGAGTATATTGACAAGGAGGGACAAAAAGATGCAAGATAATAATAAAAGTGATAGCAAAAATATTGTAGAGGAAAACTTACAGGAAATTATGAAAAAAATTCCTAAGAGTGAAATTAGTGAATCAGAAGCAAAAGTAATAATTTCAAAAATAAATAATGAATTTGATTTTCAAAAAATATTACAGGAGCTTAGTAAGAAGCATCCGCTTGGAAACGATAAATATATTATTTTTACACAGAAAAATGAACAACTATCTTATGAAAATGGAGAATTTTTCTTAATAGCTACAACTGATATATCAAAACCTAAAAAAAAGATAACTAGAATGCAGGCACTAGAATTATATAATCAATATTATATAACTAATGTATTAAATCCATTGTTAAAGAAAAAAGAATCTGTTAATAAGGGAAATTTATATAAAGATATTGAAGTTGATAATAGTAATAATAGTGTAGAAGTAAAAAAAGAAATAAATATAGAATCACAAAGTGGAAAAGTAATAGAGGAAACAGAGAGAGAATCTAAGAGTAAGGAAGTAAATCTTCAAGAAGAAATAGAATTAAAACTAAATGAACTTAAAGAAAAAGAGAAAAAAATAAGACAAAAAAGAGAAGATAGAGAAAGATAGATAAGGAGAGGAAAGCATTATGTACAATAATAGAAAATTTTGGACTTTTGCTACTATATGTTTTGCTATATCGACTTTAATGTATATATTAAGTTATGGAGTATTAAATTTTTATTCAATATTTAATCTTATATTGTTTTTAGTTAGTGTTATTGTTTTAGTATTTTTCTCTAAAAATTACGACAAAAATGTAAGTATATTTAAAGATGAAAAAACTACTATTAAAAATAGAAAAAGTAAAAATAAAAAACGTTCCTAATATAAAAAAAGGAACGTTTTTTTGTTTAAGAAATTGAATTTTTTACTTGTTCTATATCTGCTTGACCTGCTGGAGCAGCTGGAACATAATAACCTTTACTTTTGTTTATTAAATAAATATTCCATTGAATATCTTCTAATTTATTTCTAGAAGCAACTAATGTATCTCTAAAATTTTTGTTATTTGATTGTTGAATAGCATAATTAATCATAGTTATTGTAGAATTAGCACATGATAGTACATCATCTAAAGCAACTTTTTCTGTCATAAAAACACCTCCTTAAAGCATTTGGCTTAAACTTTGTTTTAAGTTTGTTAACTCACTACAAAGTTCATCCAAACGGTTTGTTACATCAGTATCATTTGTTAAAGTTTTATAGTATGAAATTTTGTCACAAAAGTTTGTTGAGTGACCACATATGTGTCTTATATTTTGTAATTCTATTTGATTTAAACTATCCATAAAAAACCTCCTTTAAATCATACATAATTATTTTGTGTAAAATAATCTTGTATATACTTTTTTGTAGAAAAAATTAATTGTAAAAATTTTGAAAATTATTTTATAGTTGGTTTAGCAAATAGCGCAGCTAAAAATCCAAACAATATTGCTGCTGCGATTCCTGCAGAACATGATTTTATTCCACCAACAAATATTCCTAAAAATCCCATTTGATCAACTGAATCCATAACACCTTTACCAAGTGCGTAACCAAATCCGGAGATAGGCACAGTTGCTCCAGCTTTTCCAAACTCTACAATTGGAGGATATATATTAAAGAAAGTTAGAATAACTCCCATAGTTACAAAAATAACTAAAATTCTTGCCGGAGTAAGCTTTGTTTTGTCAATTAAAATTTGCCCAATACTACAGATAATGCCGCCTGTTATAAATACCTTAAATAATTCCATACATGTATCCATATTTTACACCTTATTTTCTATAGCAACTGCATGTGCTATTCCTGGTATAGATTCACCTTGTTGAATAGATATTGGACTCATTAGAGCACCAGTTGCTACAATTAATATTTTGTTTATTTTTTTACTCTTTAATTGATTGAAAAAATATCCACTAAACACACTTGCCATGCATCCACAACCACTTCCTCCACAATGTGTATCTTGTGCTTCATGATCATAAATTAGAGCACCGCAATCAGCATGTATTCCTTGTAAATTAATTCCTTCTTTTTGCAACAAGTCTACTAAAATTTCCGAACCTAATACTCCCAAGTCTCCTGTGGCTATGACATCATAGTATTCAGGTTTTCTACCAGTATCTTGTAGATGCGTTAAAATAGTATTAAAAGCCGCAGGTGCCATTGCTGCACCCATATTAGTCATATCAGTCACACCTAAATCAACAATTTTTCCTGGTGTTATATGAGTAATATATGGTGAATCAGTAACAATGTCTTTTGGGACAATCATGGCACTTCCACTTGCAGTTACTGTGCATTGAGCTGTAGGGCTTTTTTGATTTCCATGTTCTAAGGGCATTCTAAATTGTCTTTCAGCACTACAAAAATGTGATGAAGTGGCAGCTATAGCTTTTGTAGCATATCCAGCATTTACAAATGATGAAGCAAGAGATAAAGATTCACAGAAAGTTGAACAAGCTCCATATAGTCCAAAAAATGGAATATTTAAGTCCCTTATACAATACCCTGAACATATGCATTGATTTAATAAATCCCCTGCAAATATGTAATCAATATTATCAGGTTGAGTTCCAGTTTTTGAAAGAAGATTATCTATACAAGTTTTCATGAATTTGCTTTCAGCTTTTTCAAAGCTTTTTTCACCAAAAAATACATCTTCAACGTGTTTATCAAAATAATTGCTTAATGGTCCTGCAGTTTCTTTTGGACCTACAATACTAGAAGTTTGTAAAATTTTTGGAGTATTTTCAAATTTTATTGTCTGTTTACCGATTTTCATTTTTTCCCTCCTACATAAATAACTTTATTATCCAATAAATAAATCCTATAATAACTGATGTTATAGTACCATATACAAGAACTGGGCCAGCAATTTTAAACATGTTAGCACCAAGACCTAATACATATCCTTCTGTTTTAAACTCGATTGCAGGTGCAACAACTGAATTAGAAAAACCTGTTATTGGAATTATAGAACCGGCTCCTGCATGTTGACCTATTTTTGCATAAACATTTATTGCAGTTAGAAATGCTCCAATAAAGATTAAAGAAATTGTGCATATCATAGTTGAATCATCTTTTGAAAAACCTAAATATAGGAATAAGTTTGTAATTAGTTGACCAATTACACATATTAATCCACCTACAATAAATGCCCAAATGATATTTTTAAATATTGGACTTTTTTTAGCTTTAGAATTTACATAATTTGAGTAATCTTCATTACTCATATCTATATTTGTATTCATAAAAATCACCTATAATTAGTATTTGCAAAATTTTCTAGTATATACTAAAAATGAAGTATAAATAATATAAATAATAAGAATTTTGTAATATTAAAAAAATTAGTTGAATTATTAATTTAATTTTGATATAATAAGCTTGTCATGAACAAATTAAATGTAATAGTGGAGGTAATATTAAATGGAGAACGAAAAGAAGTTTAGTAGTGAAATGTTTGGTTATGATAAAGAAGAGGTTGAAGATTATATAAAAGCTTTAAAAGCAGAATACGAAAGTAAACTTCAGGCTGAACGTTCTGATTCAAATAGAGTAGCAAACGAATTAACAATTGTTAAAAAAAAATTAGAAAGATATGAAGTAGATTATATACAAAAGCAAGAAAAAGTAGCAAATGCGCTTATAACTGCTGAGGATCAGGCTAAAAAAATAATAGAAAATGCCAGACAAGAAGCAATGCAAGAAAAGGATAGGATAGAGCATGTAATAGAAATGGAAAAAGAAAAGCTTCTTGATATAAAAAAAGAGATATTAGATTTAAAAGAGAAGACAGTTAAATTACTTGAAAAATATAGTGAAGACATGAATACTTTACTTGATTAGTCATATTAATAAAACGGTTGTAATAAAATGAAGCATAAGGGGATGTTTTATGAAAATTACTACCGTTTTTTTTAGGCATAATAATTTTAGCGTAAAAAATATAGAAAAATATTTTGGAAATATAGTTAGTATAGGTGTAAAATCTATATACTGTGTAATTGTTTTGGGAATATTGATTTTTATTGCATGTAGTATAAAAATTTCACCTAAGATACTTTATTTTGCTACTAATTTTAGACAAGCAGAAAAAATTAATATTAAATTAGTAGATTGCGTAAAATTATATGGCTTGTATAATAAAAGTAATTATATAATAAGTAAAACAGAAAATGAAAATATACAAGAAAATGAAAAAAATGTAGATAAAAAAGATATTGAATTTATGAGCGAAATACAAATAATTGATAGTGTGGCTGATGAAAATAATAATGTAGATGTTTTTTCAAATTCTAATATAGATGTTAACGTAACAAGTGAAAATAACACACTTCAAAGAATTGATGTAGGAGCAATAAAAGTATTAAATTATTCAGATATTAGAGATATTAACTTTAAAGAAATGTTTAATGGAAATATAACACTGACAAAAATAAGCGATAAAATTTTACTATACAATACACATACTTCAGAATCATATGCTAATAGTGAAAATTATAAATTTGATTATACTGGAACCAGAAGAACTACAGATTCAAATTATAATATGTTAGCAATAGCTAGTGCGTTTTGTGATAATTTAAACTCAAAAGGATTTAAATGTATACATGATACGACTCCACATGATTATGGTACATATACTAGTTCATATTCTAGATCAAGAGTAACAGTGAAAAATGCACTTGAAAAAATGGAAGGAGCTTCTATATGTATAGATGTGCATAGAGACGCAATAGAAAATTTGGATTATAGACCATCTGCTAATATAAAAGGAATACAAGTAGCTCAACTTATGTTTGTTATGGGAGTAGGAAGTGATACAACAAAAAATCCATATTATTTTGACAACTTAAAACTTGCAATAAGATTGCAAATGCTTGCAGATAAAGTTTATCCGGGACTTTTTAAACCAATGATAATTAGAAATTCAGTATACAATCAAGATTTAAACAAATATTCCCTACTAGTTGAAGTTGGTGCAACAGGTAATACAATAGAAGAAGCAAAGCTTGCAACTAGGTGCCTTACAAATTTATTAAATATTATGTACAAGGATTGATATAAGTTGTTAATTGTGATATAATGACAAACTATAATAATAAAGGGGTGATATTTCATGGCAGACAAATTGGTAATAGTTGAGTCTCCCTCAAAGGCTAAAACTATAAAAAAATATTTAGGTAGTAATTACGAAGTAATAGCATCTCAGGGGCATATAATTGATTTACCTGTTAGTAAATTTGCTGTAGATGTAGATAATAACTTTAAACCTGAATATAAAACTATGAAAGGTAAAGCGAAAATTATAAATGAGATAAAAAAACATGCAAAGGGAAAAGAAAAAGTATATCTTGCAACTGACCCTGATCGTGAGGGTGAAGCAATAGCGTGGCATTTAAGGAATGTTTTAAATATAGATGAAAATGAAAAATGTAGGATAACTTTTAATGAAATTACTAAGACGGCTGTAAAAAATGCCGTAAAACAAGCCAGAAATATAGACTTAGCACTTGTTGATGCACAGCAGGCAAGAAGAATATTGGACAGAATAGTTGGATATAAGTTATCTCCATTATTATGGAAGAAAATAAAAAAAGGACTTAGTGCTGGACGTGTACAATCTGTTGCATTAAAATTGATAATGGATAGAGAAAATGATATAAGGAATTTTAAGCCAGAAGAGTACTGGCAACTTAATGCTATACTTAAAAAGGACAATACTGAAGTAGTTGCTAAATTTTATGGAGATATTCATGAAAAAATTGATCTAGTTTCGAAGATTCAAGTTGAAAAAATCGTTAAGAAAATTGATGGAAAAGAGTATGTAGTAGAAGATATAAAATATAGTGAAAGAAAGAAGAATCCTCCACCACCTTTTACAACATCTTCACTTCAACAGGATGCTTCTAGAAAGTTAGGATTTACAGTAAAAAAGACAATGATGGTAGCACAAAGATTATATGAATCAGGATATATAACATATATGAGAACAGATTCAACTAGAATATCTGATGATGCCAAAAAAATGGCTAAGGATTATATAATTTCTAAATATGGTGATGATTATTATTTAAATAGAGTATACAAAAAAAATGAAAATGCTCAAGATGCGCATGAAGCAATAAGACCTAGTAGTTTAGAAAATTCACAAGATATAATTGATAGTTTAGGAAAAGATGAACAAAAATTATATATTTTAATATTTAATAGATTTTTAGCAAGTCAGATGCAAGTAGCTGTGTATAATCTTACTAAAGTTATAATTAATGTAAATGATTATATATTTACACTAAACGGAAGTGTTGTAAAATTTGATGGATATATGAAATTATATATTGAATCAAAGGATGATAATAAAGAGCAAGAAAGTGATACAAAATTACTACCAAAATTTACTTTGAAGGAAAAGCTTCTACAAAAAGAATTAAAGTATGAGCAAAAATTTACTGAACCTCCTGCAAGATATACAGAAGCAAGTTTAGTAAAGGTAATGGAGGAAAAAGGAATAGGAAGACCTAGTACGTACGCTCCTACTATTTCTACAATACAAGATAGGTTGTATATCGAAAGAGAAAATAAATATTTAGTTCCAACAAATTTAGGTGAAATAGTAAACACCGTTATGGAAAATAACTTTAAAGATATCGTTGATGTTCATTTTACTGCTGATATGGAACATAAACTTGATATGGTAGCGGAAAATAAAGAAAATTATGTTAAAATGTTAGATGAGTTTTATAAGCCATTCATGGCAAATTTAACCCAAGTGGAAGATAAAATAGAAAAAATTAATATACCGGATGAACCTAGTGATGAAATTTGTGAGTTATGTGGAAGAAATATGGTTATAAAACAAGGAAGATTTGGAAAGTTTTTAGCGTGTCCAGGGTACCCAGAATGTAAAAATACTAAAGCTATTGTGGAAAGTGTTGATATTCCATGTCCAAAATGTGGTGGAAAGGTATTAGTTAAAAAAACAAAGAAAAGAAGAGCTTTTTATGTTTGTGAAAATAATTCTAATACTGAAGATAGTAAGTGTGATTATATATCATGGAACAAACCCAAAAAAAGTAATGATTAATAATTAGATATTTAATGGAGGAAGTTATGAAAGAAAATATTGTCGATAAGAGATTAACTGAATTTTCTAGTATGTTTGATTTTATTCAAACGCTTATAATTTACTTGACATCTTTTTTGATACCAACTTTTTTAGGAAAAATTTTAAATGTATTATTTACTACCGATTCTGTAATAGCTTCTAATTCGCAAATTATAATTGGTTCAATTGTAAATACGTTATTAATAATATCAGCTTTAAACTTAAAAGGATGGAAAAAAATATTAGGAGTAGTTACAATGCCTAGTATTTCAACAATAGTTGGAGGGTATGTATTTAAGACATCTTCGGTCTATATGGTATATATGATACCATGGATATGGTTAGGAAATTTTGCGCTTATATATGTTTATAAACTATTTATTTTTGGTAAGAATAGAAATTACTTAGTAACTAGTATATTAAGTATACTAATAAAAGTTTGTATAATTTTCATTGGTTTTAATATTTTAAAATTATTTGGAATATTTCCTGAAAAAATAATAAATTTATTAACAGTGTCAATGGGAATAATTCAGTTAGTAACGGCAAGTATTGGCGCAATAATAGCTTTTGGAATATATAAACTAGAAAAAAATAATAATTAAATAATAAATATTTAGCTCCTGGAGATTCCAGGAGTTTTTTGTCGAAATATTGTTGTTATTTATTTTTTTTTATGTTATAATTTTTCTATATTTTGAGGTTTGAGTATGGAAATAAACGAAGCAAGAGCTAAGATAAACATTTCTTTATATGGAAAATATAAAATTTTTGCGTATGATTATTTATTTTATTACGCAGTCGAAGTACTTTTTTATACTATAGTAAAAGGCTTTTCTATGTCAGAAATTATGTATCTTAATTCTATTTATACTTTTTCTGCATTTTTTTGGCAATTTTTTAGTAGTTATATTGTTGAAAAAATTGGATTAAAGAAATCAATTGTTTTAGGAAATGCATTAGTAGCAGTAACAACATTTTTGTATATAGTCGTTAGCTCGTTTACGGCATTTAATATTATAAACTTTTTTCTAGCATTGGGATTTTCTTTAAAAAGTCTTTCTGAAGGGAGTTTATTATATAGTTCATTAAAAATAGTAAAGAAAGAAAAAGAATTTTCTAAAATTGAAGGTAAGGCAAATTCAAAGTTCTATTATTTAGATGCGATATCTTCAATTTTATCTGGCTTTTTATTTGTTATAAATGGATATTTGCCTATAATTTTATGTTTTGTTTGCACATTAATTAGTTTAATAATATCCATAAATTTTAAAAATATAATAAAACAAGAGAGTTTAGATGATGATAATATTAATATTGTGGAGGCGTTAAAAGATTTAAAAGAATTAATTTCAACAAGAAGAACAAAAGCTATGCTATTATTTTCATCTGTATTTTTTGGGATAGCTAGTGTTGTAAATACTTTATATAAAGCTATAATATTAGATATAGGTATAGGCGAAGAATTTAGTACAATAATTGTATGTATAACTACAATATTTATTGGATTAGGTGCAAGTTGGACATATGGCATAGAAAAAGTAACAAAGAAGAAAACACTTACTGTATTTTCTATATTTCTAATAATATCTTCATTTAGTATAAGTTTAATTGGAATATATTGTAAACTCAACATGGTGACTATGTCTTTACTTTTAATTTCACTTTCAATACTAGGAATAGTACAGGGAGCATATAGGGTGGCAATGAAGAAATACATATTAAACTTTACTACAAATAAAGTTAGAATAAAAATTACATCTGCATATTATATAGTTGAAAATTTAGGCAAATGTTTAATATTATTTTTGGGTGGCCTTATCTTAGAATTTACTACCAATTCAATTGCATGTTTAATGTTTACAGCAGTTTCTATGCTTGTACTTACAATTATATTAGAGTATATAAAAGATAAATTTGGGTTAAAACCTGAAGAATACTCTTCAAAAGAAATTAATAATATTAAATTGACATAATATTTAAAAAGTGATATAATACTCATATGTTAATTAATAAAACTTATATAATTAGTATAAGTATAGATTTTCTAATGATAAAATTAACAAAAAAATAAAGGAGTTGACTGAAATGAATAATGATTTGTTAATTTCATTAGGAGCAAGAATTGAAAGATTGTACAATACCATGATTTCAAATGAAAAAGTACGTAAAGATGAAACTAAAAATATACATGAAGAATTTTTAAGTATTCATAAAGAATTGGAAAAAACAAATGAAATATTGGAAAAAATCTATAAAAAACTTTAAAAAAGAGACTTTAGCTTTTGCTAAAGTCCTTTTATGTATATATTTAAAAAACTCGTTATTTCATATTTTTAGTAATTAAAAAATTATATTTTGATGCATGTTTTATTTCATCAGTAAGAATTTCCATGAGCATAGAATATTTTTTTCTATCTGGCATAGCTGCCATTATATCTCTATATCGTTCAACAGCTGAAAGCTCACCAAATAAAGCTTTTTGTAAGTTTTTTAAATATTCTGTGCTAGAATTGTTAGATCTTGACATAGTACTTCCGTGGAACTGGCTTTTGAGTTAATTCTGAATATAACATCTTAAACATTTGGTTGTGTTTTTTTTCATCGCTTATTATGCTTTCTATTATTTTTCTATCTTCCTCAGTTGGAGCTTGAGATAATAAAACTGCATAAAAAATTGCATCATCTTTTTCACCTTCTATTGATTTTTTTATTTCAAGTATTGCATCTTCTAGACTTAAAGTTTTTCTAGATATGTTAGAAGAGGTTTCATCTTGGTCATTACTTCTGCTATTATAACTGTTGTAACACTTTGGAATAGCAAAAGGATAGTTCATATATTCATCACTTTCATGTATTTCATTTATATTTTGCAATTTAGTTTTCCTCCTTTCATAGTATAGTGTATGTACGAGCCTGTGTAATTGTTATTGTATAATAATTAATTTTTAATTAAATTCAAAATAATTGTTGACATAAAAGTAAAAAAATGGTATAATTAATGTTAGTTAAAAAAATAAATAAAAATAATTATTTTTATTAGGAGGACAAAAAAATGATACTAACACATTTAGGCTTTGGAGTAAAAAAAATAGCTGAAGGTAAAATAAAAGAGGAAGAGGTTGAATGGTTTATAACAGCCGATAAATTTAACTCTTTTAAAGAAGCTATAGAAACATTTTCAGAAACCTTTTGGAAAGGTAATGAAGAGGAATGTGCCGAAATTTTGAAAAGAGTTTTTGGCAGAGTAATTCAACCAAGAGTAATTCTTAACGATAATTACAGACCATATGTTGGAGAGCTCTGTTATGAAAACTTGAAAGCGTTTGAAGCAAAAGAAGATAATATTGCTTATGGTTATAATGTGTGTCGTGAGCTCAGAAATCGAGGTTATTTTAATTAATAAAAAATATGGTGGGTAAATCATAAATTGATTTACCTACTTTATTTTGTTTAGTAGCACTTATGGATTTAATTTAAAAACATATTTTTCTATTATTCTAGACAAAACTAAAAAAAAATAGTATAATTATCCTGTAAATAAAGAGGGGAATATCGTGGAAGTACAAAAAAAAGTAAAAGATGTATTTTTTAATTGTAATAACTTAGATAATAACTTTTGTAATGCAAATATAGAAGAAATTAAATTTTCTAAAAAACTTAATGCAGTTATACTTAATGCAAATAGTAGCGAATTGACAGTTTCCTTAAATGATATAGAAAGTTTTGAAAACCAAGCTAAAACTGCTTATGATTTAAGCAGTTTTAAAGTTAATTATACATATACTGGTATACCTTTAGAACTAAAAATAAGTGATATAAAAGATACTATATCCAGTATGAATAAAAAGTATCAGTATACTCAAGATATATTTGAAAATTGTAAAATAGATTTTGATAATGATACTTGTGATTTGGATATAACTTTAAATAGACCGTTTTCAAATTTTGTAAAGATAAAAGGAATAGATAATTATATTGTAAGAGATATTGAATCAAAATTTGGTAAAAAACTTAAAGTAACTATTAATGATAATAAAGATATAAAAGTGGAAAATGTGGATAAAGATGCCTATAAAATGGTAAAACTTGAAGAATTAATTAATATTCCAAGTAATAGTGTTGGAGCTATGAGCCCAAATAAAGCTGATAAAAAACCTAGTTTTGTAAAAAGACCACCTTTAACAGAAGAGGAAAAAGAAGAAAGAAAAAGAGCAAAAGAAGAACAACCCGAAAGAGTAATCTATGGTGTAGATATTTTAACAGATAAACGTGAAAAAGTTGTAGATGTAAATGATAGCATGGATAGAACTTGTATTGATGGATATATATTCGAAAAAGATATAAGAGAAACAAGAAGCGGAAAGATTATAATGTCTTTAGATGTTACTGATGAAACAAGTACTATATGTTGTAAAATGTTCTTAGATAAGAAAAAGTTTGAAGAAGTAGATGGAAGACTTAAAAAAGGTGCCTTTGTTCAAGTTCAAGGAAGACCCCAAATAGATCAATTTACAAATGAACTTACAATAATGGTTAATAACATCATTGAGGGAGAAGCTAAAGATGTAAAGGTTATAAAAGATGAGGCTGAAATAAAAAGGGTAGAGTTACATCTACATACTCAGATGAGTGCAATGGATGCAGTAAGCAGTGCAAAAGATATTATAAAGCAAGCAATAAAGTGGGGACATAGTGCTATTGCTATAACAGACCATGGTGTTGTACAATCTTTTCCAGAAGCTAATCATGTTATAACAGACAATTATGAAGGTTTAGCTAAAGAAAAAACTGGTAAATCTAGGGTAACAACTCAAGATATTTTAGATAATGCCCCTATAAAAGTTATATATGGAGTTGAAGGATATCTTGTGGATGATATAATGGTAAATCCAAAATTCTCAGATACTTATTGTGTATTCGATTTAGAAACAACAGGTTTTGATCCTGAAAAGCAAGATAAAATAACTGAAATTGCTATATGTAAAGTGAAAAATGGTGAGATAATAGATGAATATACTACATTTATAAATCCTGAAAGAAATATTCCATACAACGTGCAACAACTTACTCATATAACAGAAGATATGGTAAAAGATGCACCTACAATTGAAGAAGCGTTACCAACTATATTAGACTTTATACAAGGTTCAACCCTTGTTGCACATAACTCAGATTTTGATATTAATTTTTTGAATTACTTTGTAAATAAAGAGGGATATAAAGATAGGTTCAATAACTTAATAATAGATACACTTATGATAGCTAAAGAACTGTATTATTATTTACCAAATAAAAAACTTGGAACTATAGTTGAAGATTTAGGAATAGAGCTTGAAGGTGCTCACAGAGCAATAAACGATACAAGAGCTACAGCCAAAATGTTCATTCGTATGGCAGAAGATTTAAAGAAAAAAGGACTAGATATAAATAACTATGCGCACAGTGAAAAAAGTATATCAAATATTATTGGCGAAAAAGCATACCATATAATAATACTTGCTAAGAATTACGTTGGACTTAAAAATCTATATAAACTTGTATCATATTCACATTTGCATTATTTTAAAAAGAAGCCGAAGATATTTAAGAGTATGTTAAATAGATATAGAGAAGGCCTTATTATTGGAAGTGCTTGTGAACAAGGAGAATTGTATCAGTCTATTTTAAGAAAAGAGCCTAAGGAAAAACAAGAAGAAATAGCAAGTTATTATGATTATTTAGAAATTCAACCATTAGGAAATAATGCCTTTTATAAACGTGGGGTAAAACTTAAAAATAAAAACTATAATAAATATGTAGATGATAAAGATAAAGAGTTTGAATATATAACTTTAACAGATGAAGATTTAATAAATATTAATAAAAGAATAATTGAAATAGGCGATATACAAAATAAGCTTGTGGTTGGAACCTGTGATGTTCACTTTTTAAAAAAAGAAGATGAAATTTATAGAAGAATACTTCAAGCAGGTCAAGGGTATGATGATGCTGACATGCAGGCACCATTATACTTTAGAACAACAGAAGAAATGCTAAAAGAATTTGATTACTTATCTCCAGAAAAAGCATATGAAATTGTAGTAACAAATACAAATAAAGTAGCAGATATGTGTGATAGAATTAGCCCTATTTCTGATGAGAAGTGCCCACCTCATATAGAAGGCTGTGAAGATGAAATAAGAAATATTGCATATGAAAAAGCTCATAAACTTTATGGAGATCCGCTTCCAGAAATAGTGCAAACTAGACTTGATAAAGAACTTAACTCAATAATATCAAATGGATATTCTGTTATGTATATAATAGCTCAAAGACTAGTTTGGGATTCAAATGATCATGGATATATAGTTGGTTCAAGAGGTTCTGTTGGTTCTTCTCTTGCAGCATATATGACAGGTATAACTGAAGTTAATTCATTAAAGGCACATTATAGATGTCCAAATTGTAAATATTCAGACTTTTCAGACCATGGAGTAGCAAATGGTTTTGACCTTCCAGATATGGATTGTCCAAAATGTGGACATAAGCTAGATAAAGATGGTATGGATATTCCGTTTGAAACATTTCTTGGATTTAATGGAGATAAAGAACCGGATATTGACTTAAACTTCTCACGGAGAGTATCAAGCTGAGGCCCACAAATATACTGAGGTAATCTTTGGTAGAGGAACAACATATAAAGCTGGAACAATAGGAACAATAGCTGAAAAAACTGCATTTGGTTTCGTCAAAAATTATTATGAAGATAGAGGAATACATCAAAGAAGTGCTGAAATAAATAGACTTTCAAAAGGATGTACTGGAATAAAAAGAACAACAGGTCAACACCCTGGTGGAATAGTAGTTGTACCAAAGGGAAGAGAAATATTTGAATTCTGTCCTGTACAACATCCAGCAGATGATCCATATTCAACAATAAAAACTACTCACTTTGATTATCACTCTATTGATAAAAACTTACTTAAACTTGATATACTAGGTCATGATGATCCTACTGTAATTAGAATGCTTTATGATATAACAGGAATTGATCCTACAAAGATACCACTTGATGATAAGGAAACAATGAGTATTTTTTCTTCAACTGAGGCTTTAGGTGTAACAAAAGATCAAATTAATTCTGAAGTTGGAACTTTTGGAATACCTGAATTTGGAACAAAGTTTGTAAGAGGAATGCTTGTTGATACAAGACCTACTACATTTGACGAGCTTATAAGGATATCTGGACTTTCTCATGGTACGGATGTGTGGCTTGGAAATGCACAGTCTCTTATTGAAGAAGGAACTGTTACCTTACAAGAGGCAATCTGTTGTCGTGATGATATTATGATTTATCTAATCTCTAAAGGTATAGATCCAGGAGCTTCATTTAAAATAATGGAACTTGTGCGTAAAGGTAAGGCTTTAAAAGATCCTGTTAAATGGGCTGAGTATGAAGAAATAATGAGAGAGCATGGAGTACCAGAATGGTATATAGATTCATGTAAAAAAATAAAGTACATGTTCCCTAAAGCTCATGCTGCTGCATACGTTACAAATGCCTTTAGAATAGCATGGTTTAAAGTACATCATCCTAGTGCGTATTATGCTGCTTTTATGTCGATTAGAGCAGATGAATTTGACAGCGATTCAATGTTATATGGCAAAGAAAAAGTAAGAGCAAAAATGAAAGAAATAGATTCACTTGGAAATCAAGCAGCACCTAAGGATAAAAACATGTATCCAATACTTGAACTTGTGCTTGAGATGAATGAAAGAGGAATTAATTTCTTGCCAGTAGATATATACAAATCTGATGTTACTAAATTTATTGTTGAAGGAAATGACTTAAGACCACCACTTTCTGCTCTTACAGGCTTTGGTGAAGTAGATGCTAAAAAGCTTGTTGAAGCAAGAAAACAAGGAAAATTTACATCAATAGAAGATATGATGATAAAATCAAAAATAGGTAAGGTGGCGTGTGAAACGTTAAGAATTGCAGGATGTCTTGATGGTATGCCAAGATCTGAGCAAATAGATATGTTTGATATGTTAAGTTAAAAATAATTCATTTAAAAACTTGCAAAATATTAAAAATAGTGTATAATATAGTTGTGAGGTGATTACTATGAAATTGGATTTAACAGGAATTCATATTGAAGTTACAGATGCTATAAAGGAATTTACTGAAAAGAAAGTAAAAAAATTAGATAAATTCTTTGATGAAAATACAATATGTCATGTAACTTTTACTGATAAGTCAAAAGGAAAACAACGTTTAGATATAAGGATTGAGTATAAATCTCGTACATATCTTGCTGAAACAGAAACAGATAACTTATATACTGGTATAGAAGTTCTTATTTCTAAAATTGAAGGTCAAATAAGAAAAGACAAAACAATAGCAGAAAAATCTAGAAAAGAAGGATTACCAGAAATAGAGAGCGTTGAGGACGAAGAAGAATAGTTTATAGGTCACTATCTTTAGCTTTAAATAGCTAGGTAGTGACTTTTTTTGGAGGAAAAATGGCTAAAATTATAAATATTAATAGTATAAATAGTGAAACTTTGGAAATTTTAGCAAGTGAACTTAAAAATGGTAAGATATTTGTATTACCAACAAGTACTTTGTATGGAATATGTGCTAATGCATTTAATGAAGATGCTGTAAATAAGATATATAAAATAAAGAAAAGGGAATATACAAAACCTTTAATAGTGCTTGTCGATGGTATTGAAATGTTAAAAAAAGTAGTATGTAATATTACAAAAAAACACGAGGAAATGATTAATAAATTTTGGCCTGGTTCACTTACTATTATCTTTAAGAGGAGTAATTTTGTTCCAAGGATTGTGACAGCACAAAAAGAGAGTATAGCAGTAAGAATGGATTCAAGTTATATAGTAAATAAGCTTATAACTATGGCAAAAGTACCTATTGTAGCCCCAAGTGCAAATATATCAGGAAATTTAAATATTTCTAGCATAGAGGATTTAGAAAAACAAATAGTAGAAAATGTTGATTATATAATAGATGGTGGTGTGATTTCTAGTTTGGAACCATCAACTATAGTAAAATTTGAAAAAAATTATGTAAAAATAATAAGAGAGGGAAAAATAAAAAAGAAAGAATTAGAAAATATTTTTTATGATAATGTTTAAAGTATTTATTCTACTTTACTTTTTTGCTTTTTTATGTAATAATATATAGTGTAATGAAATGGAGTGATAAATATGATTTATATTTTAACAGGTGGACCTGCTACTGGTAAGGGAACAAGGTCTGACATCTTAGCTAAGGCTCTTGATATACCACATATATCAACTGGTGATATTTTAAGAGAAGTAAGCAAAACAAATAAAGAGATAGCAGATAAGTTATCAAAGGGAGAGCTTATTTCTGATGAAATAATTACAGAGCTTCTAAGAGAAAGAATTACTAAGCCTGATTGCGAAAAAGGGTTTATCCTGGATGGCTATCCAAGAACTGTAAATCAGATTAATTTATTAAATGATCTTCTTGAAAGCTTGGGTAGAAAGATAACTAAAGTAATTGAACTTACTGCACCAGATGAGCTTGTATTTAAAAGAATACTTGAAAGAAGAAAGTGTGAAAAGTGTGGAAAAATGTATGGAATAGATTTCCCACCAAAAACTGAAGATATTTGTGATGATTGTGGTGGAAACTTAGTTATAAGAACTGATGATACCAAAGAAACACTAAAATCAAGAATAGAAACATATAAGAAAAATTCTAAAGATATATTAGAATACTATAGGAATGTAGGATTATTAAAAACTGTGGATTCTTCTGGACATCCAGAAAGAATTGTTAAAGAGGCTATAGAAGAGTAAGAAAGTGTGGAGAAATGATAAATATTAAAAATGAACATGAAATTAAATTAATGGAAGATGCAGCTAGAGCATTGAAAGCTGCACTTGAAGCAATAGAAAAAGAAATAAAACCTGGTGTTACAACAATGCATTTAAATAATGTTGCAGAAGCTGCAATGAAAAAGAATGGAGCAATCCCTGCATTTAAGGGAGTGCCATGTCCATATAGAGGTGGAAAGTCATATAAATGGGCTATATGTACTTCTGTGAATGATGAAATTATTCATGGTATTCCATCAGATGATGTTGTGTTAAAGGAAGGGGATATAGTTTCGGTTGATTTAGGTACATACAAAAACGGGTGGTGTTCTGATGCAGGCCGTACTTATGGTGTTGGTAAGATATCTCCGATGGCTGAAAAACTGATTAAAGTTGCAAAGGATGCATTCTTTTGTGGAATTAATGAGGCAGTTGAAGGAAAAAGAGTAGGAGATATTTCAAATGCTATTCAAACATATGTAGAGAAGAATGGCTTTACATTACTTAGGGAATACCAAGGTCATGGAATTGGAGAAGATATGCATGAGGATCCAGGAGTACCTAATATAGGTAGAAGAGGAACTGGACCTAGACTAAAAAAAGGTATGGCACTGGCTATTGAACCTATGATTTGTGAAGGTAGTGCAGATGTTTATGTTAAAGATGATAAGTGGACAGTTGCTACAAAAGACGGTAAAATGACTGCATATTATGAAAACACAATAGTTATAACTGAAAATGAGCCTAAAATTTTAACACTTTAATTGTAATAAAGAATAAACTGTGATTTATGATTATTTCTAGCTGTCAGTTTATTTTTATATTATATTAAGATTAAGAAGGGATGTGATACAGTTTGGTAAATATATATATAACAAATCCTATATCTGGCAATTTGGATAAAATTGCTGAACCTATAAAAGGCTGTTGGATTAATATGGTAAAACCTACAGAAAAAGAAATACAAAGTATTTGTAATAAAGTTGGCGTGCAAGCTCATTTGTTGCGATATCCTCTAGATATTGCTGAAAAAGCACATATTGATGTAGAAGATGATACTGTTTTAATAGTAGTCGACTCACCATTTACAGAATTTAAAAATAATGAAAAAATATATACCACTTTACCTATAGGTATGTTGCTAGTAAGAGATGATATATTTATAACTATATCACAAGAAGAAATAGACTGTATAAAAGGCATTATATCGAAAGATAATGCATATAAGATACATACTGATAAAAAATCTAGATTTGTTTTTCAAATACTTTATGATATAGCTCAAGATTATATAAGATATTTGACATATATTAATAAAGATTTGGAATTTTTTGAAGCACAAATGGAAAAAACAATGAGGAATAAAGAACTTATTAAAATAATGAAATTTGAAAAAAGTATGATATATTTTAATGCATCGGTAAAAGGAAATCAAGTAGTTCTTGAAAAGTTAAATAGAGGTAGAGCAATAAAATTATATGATGAGGATGAAGATATACTTGAGGATACATTAATTGAGAACAGACAGGCAATTGAAATGATACAAACATATAGTGAAATATTAAATGGAATAGTTGATATGTTTGGAACTATTGTATCAAATAATTTAAATATTGTAATGAAATTTTTAACTTCTATTACAATATTAATTGCACTTCCAACTATGATATCAGGAATTTTAGGAATGAATGTAGAATTTCCATTTAATACTGGTATATTAGGCTTTTGGGGAGTAATAGGAGTAGCTGTTTTAGTTACAATCATTGCTACAATATGGCTTAAGAAAAAAGATATGATGTAGGAGGTGAGTAAAAAATGCCAAAATATTATAAATATAAGTGTTCTAAGTGTGGTTATGTACTAGATGAATCAAAACCAAGAGAACCATATTTTAGAGATATTGAAGAATGTCCAAATTGTGGAAGAGATAAAAAATATTTTGACGAAATAGACGATGATGAAGAATAAAAAAATACGAGTTAGTGTGTTAAATACTAACTCATATTTTATAGAGGGATGAAATTAATGCAAAAACAAATAATAATAGATAGTAGAATGAGAAAAGTTGAAAAAGAATATCTTAGAAGTAGTGGCTATAAAATTATTGAGATTCCAACAAATAATTTGGTATATCCGGAAATATCATCACATGTAGATATTTTTTGTTCTAAGATTGATGATAATATATTTTTGGAGCCAACTGTATTTAATCATTTTAAAAATAAAAGTTATAATCTTAAAAATTTAATTTGTGGTAAGAAGCAAGTTATAGGAAAGTATCCTTTAGATATACCATATAATATTTGCCAAATAGGAAAAAATATAATACATAATTTTAAGTATACAGATGATAAAATCTTAGAATATATTATAAAGAATAATTTAAATAAAATAGATATAAAACAGGGGTATTCTAACTGTTCAATAGCTGTTATATCTGAAAATAGTGCTATAGTATCTGATAGAAATATAGCTAGGATATTAGAAAAAAATAATATAAAGGTGTTATTATTAGATAAAAGTTTAGATATAAAGTTGTTAAAAAATAATAATAGTTATTCTAAAATGAATGGATTTATAGGTGGATGTATGGCAAGAATAGGCAGTAAAATTATAGTGTTTGGAGATTTGGAAAAAATAGAAGAAGGGAACTCTATAAGAGATTTTATCAAAAAACAAAAAATAGAGTTGATTGAATTTAAAGGATATGATTTAATAGATTATGGAGGAATTATTATACCTTAATTTAGTATATATTAATAACCTTAATATTAAGTATATAAATAGTTTGGAGTGGTAAACTTGAAAAAGAATGTATTAGTTTTATTTGGAGGAATTTCATCAGAACATGAAATTTCCTGTATATCTGCATCAAATGTAATAGAAAATTTAAATAAATCAAAATATGCAATAAAAAATATAGGAATTGATAAAAAAGGTAATTGGTATTATTATAGTGGAAATATACAAAATATTAGAAACGGAATGTGGAATAATGATTTGATTAATAAAAAATTCGTAGAGAACATACCAAATGAATTAAAAAAATATGATGTAGTATTTCCTGTACTACATGGTAAATATGGTGAAGATGGAACATTGCAGGGATTAATAGAACAAGCAGGTGTTAAATATGTAGGATGTAAGGTCTTAGGGAGTAGTATAGCAATGGATAAAACTTTATCTAAAGAATTAGTAAGTAGTCTGGGAATAGATGTTGTTCCGTATCTTAACTTAAAAAGTAGTGAATTTTATAGTAAAGACTTTAATTATGATGAATTTTTAGAAATTATTGAAAAAAATATATATTTTCCACTTATTGTAAAACCAAATCAAGAAGGCTCATCTTATGGCGTTTGCAAAGTAAATAATAAAAATGAACTTTTTGGTATAATTGATTATGTATTTAGTTTTGATAAAGAAATATTAATAGAAAAATACATAAATTCTAAAAAAGAAGTAGAATGCTCTGTTTTAGAAAATGTTACCAAGAATAAAATTTATGTTTCTACTCCAGGTGAAGTAGCTATATCAAATGATGTTTATGATTATAGTTCAAAGTACGAAGATTTAAAGACTGATATTTTAATCCCTGCAACCATTAGCAATGAACAAACAATAAAAATTAAAGAGTACTCTAGAAAAATATTTAAAAAATTAAGGCTTAATTCTCTTGCAAGAATTGATTTTTTTGTTACCAAAGACAAAGTATATTTTAATGAAGTAAATTCCATGCCAGGCTTTACTAGTAAGAGTATGTATCCAATGTTAATTAAAGCAGATGGAATTAGTTATCAAATGTTACTTGACATATTAATTTTAAATTCAATAGAAGAATAAGTCAAATATAATAAAAATAATAAATAGTAGTTTTTATTCTTCACAAATTACAAAATATATTGTATAATATCTTTACAGGTGATATATTTTATGAAAAAAGATTTAAAGAGAATAATTTTTGTGACATTTAGTATGATAATAGTTTTTTTACTATTTTTTTATATAGATAAAGACGTATATGTTATTTCTAAGGAAAATTCTAATTTGGTAGTATTTGGAGATAATGTTGAACCAACCAATAAGCCATTTGTAGAAAATAATGGTATATATATATCTACAGATACAATAGGAAAGTTAATAGATGAACATATATTTTATGATAAAATTTCAACTAAGGTAATAGTTACAACCAAAGACGAAGTAATAAAATTTAAAATAGATGAAAATAAGATGTCAAAAAATATGGAATATATTGATATCCCAAATGTAGCAAAGTTAGTTAATGGACATCCATATGTAGATATAAATATTTTAAAAGATGTATACAACATTAAAGTAGAGTATAATGAGGAAACTAATACCATTTCAATAGATAAAAAGGATAATTCTGATTTGGCTATAAAGTATAATAACGTAAATATATATCAAGATTTATCAACTAAATCAGATATAATAAGTGTTCTAGGAAAGAATAATACAGTTATAGTTTATACTGAGAGTCTAAAACATAATAGGTGGTATAAGGTTAAAACTGATTCAGGTGTGGTAGGTTATATATCAAAAAATAATGTAGATGTAGTAAACAATGGGCAAATAGAGTTGAATATAGATGATGAAAATTCAAAAAATTCAGATTCAACAAAACTTGAAATGTTTTGGCAATATGGTAGTGATTTGGATGTACTTGGTACTACAAAGATAGATGGCGTAACTATTGTATCTCCAACTTGGTATGAGCTTAAAAATTCTAATGGAGAGATAGCATCAAAATTTAATCAAACTTATTATAATAAGGCAAAATCTATGGGATATGATATTTGGCCTATAGTAACTAATGGGATTGACTCTGCAAGTTACACTGCAGATGATACATCAGCTATGTTAAATAGTGAGTATAATAGGGAACAGTTTATAAAAAATCTATTAAAAATTGCTAAAGAGAATAACTTAGATGGAATAAATATTGATTTTGAAGCAATGAAAACTGAAGATAGAAACATGTATACTCAATTTATTAGAGAGTTAGTACCTATTTTTAGAGCTAATAATATAAAAGTTTCAGTGGATATGTACTTTGTTGCATATATAGACAGGAAAGAAGTTGGAAATGCCGCCGATTATGTGGTGTTAATGGGATACGATCAAAGAGGAGCTTGGTCTAATGAAGCTGGTTCTATTGCAGAAGTATCTTGGGTTGAAAAAAATATTAACTCGTTATTAAACGATTCTAATATTCCTTCAAATAAAATTGTTCTTGGAATACCATTTTACACAAGGCTTTGGACTATTAAGGATGGAGAATCCGAGTATTCAACTAGAGTATATACAATGAAAAATTGTCAAGAATTTTTGAAAAAATATAATTTGACTACTGTATACGATGAAGATGCTGGGCAAAACTACGCTGAGTATAAAGAAGGAAGTTTAACATATAAATTATGGATTGAAGATAAAGATTCTGTAAAAAGAAGAGCTGAATTAGTAAATAAATATAATTTAGCCGGAATAACTGGTTGGAGAAAAGGATTTGAAACAGAAGATATTTGGGTAGCTATAACAGATACTTTAAAAAAATAATGATAATTTCGGAAACTCTAGAATTAATTAGAGTTTCTTTTTCTTTACATTATTTGACAAAAAAATATATTTTTCTATAAAATTTAACACAAAATTAACAAGCTATTTGATATAATATAAAAAAATATAGGAGAGGTATTATGCGATTGTTAATTATTGAGGATAATGTTACAATTTTAGATTATATGAAAATTGAGTTAGAAAAAAAAGGTTTTTGTGTTGATATTGCAATAACAGGAGGAGTAGGAGAAGAAAAGGCATATATAAATGAGTACGATTTAATATTGCTTGATTTAAAATTACCTGATAAGGATGGAAATCAGATTGTTAAATATTTAAGAGATGAAAATATAAGTACACCAATTATAATAATTTCTGGATGTTATGATACTGAAAATATTTTAAGTTGTTTTAATTTAGGAGCAGATGATTATATAAAAAAGCCATTTCAGATTGAAGAATTAATAGCAAGAATTAATGCCGTTATTCGTAGATCTTGTGGAAAATCTACTCCCGTAATAAATATTGGAAACTTACTAATTGATACAAGATTAAGAGAGGTAAAATATAAAAACAAAAAAATAAAGTTAACGTCAAAAGAGTATGATATTTTGGAGTATTTAAGTTTAAAATATCCTTTAGTAATATCTAGTGAAGAGCTATTAGAGCACGTATATGACGAACATTTTGATATATTTTCATCTGTGCTTAGAGTTCATATAACTAAGTTAAGAAAGAAGATAAAAAATATAACAGGAGTAGATGTGCTAGTAAACATTAGAGGAAAGGGTTATGCAGTAAGAGAAATTAGTAATAAGCAGGTAAAAAAGGAGAAATTATATGATTCAAATTAATACAGGTTTAATATATAAAAAACTATATAAGATAATTATAATAATAATACTAATTATAATATTATTAGGGTAATACCTAAA
The DNA here is from genome assembly GCA_934130325.1 of uncultured Clostridia bacterium. Taxonomy (GTDB): domain Bacteria; phylum Bacillota; class Clostridia; order TANB77; family CAG-465; genus CAG-465. Next base: position 4,970 of record CAKOYA010000001.1, on the reverse strand, counting down.
TGTAATGTATAATGTAAGAATTTATTTGACAAATGTAATGTATAATTATATAATTGTTATGTTATGTATTACAGAAAAGGTGAAAATAATGTTAATTCTTCCAAATGAAATAAATAAATTATTGTTAATATCTGGAGAAAGGGTTACAAATAGAGGAAAAAAATACTTTGAACAAGATAGGGTAAAAATAAAAAATGTAAATATAGATAATGATAGTAAATTTTGTATTGAGGATATAGTTCAGGGAACATATGCTTATGAGACTAAGGTAACGAAAGAATTAAATAAAATCGAATATTCTTGTAGTTGTCAAGCTGAAAAACCAACACCATGTAAGCATGTGATTGCAGCTTTATTTGATATTTATACAAATGAAGAAAAATATAGAGAATTTAAAAGTAATTCATATGGTATTAAATTAGGGTATATAAAAGAAAATGAAGAAAAAAATATTGATTTAATGCAGCGCTATAAAAAAAGAAGTGCAAACAAACTAATAAATTATTATGAAAATTTGGAATTAGAAGAATTAAGTAAATCGGAAGAAAAAATAAAACTTATACCAAAAATCGAGATTTCAGGCTTTAAGTTTTCAGAGATGTATATCACTTTAAAAATAGGTAGAAGTAAAACATATGTTATAAAAGATATATATGAGTTTGCAAGTGATTTGAATACTAGACAAAATGTGAGATTTGGAAAAGATTTAGAAGTAAGACTTGAGTTTGAAAAGTTTCAAAATGCTAGATTTGTTAAATTTGTTTTCTCAAAAGCCCAAGAATATACAGCTTTTGCAAGTATGGATCATTATTTTTCTATTGATTCAAGATTAAAAAATAAACTTAGATTATCTTATGGAGCAATAGATGAATTTTTTGATATTTTTAAAAATGAGATTGTGGATATAACAGATTATTACTATTCAAAGAGTATACAACTAGTGGAGGAAGATCCAAATTTAGATTTAGAGATATGTATTGAAGATAATAAATTAATATTAAAAGATATAAATAAAGATGATTATTACATTTATTATGGAGAGCAATATAATTATATAATATATAAAGATAAAATGTATAGATGTAGTGGAGATTTTTCTAAAAAGGTATTGCCAGTATTAAAAAATTTTATTACAGATTATAATAATGAAATCGTATTATATGATGAAATTACTAGCTTTAGCGAATATGTAGTACCAAACATTTCAAAGTATATAAATATAGAAGATAAGGATAAAATTTTAGAAAAGTATAAACCTGAAAAACTTGGAGTAAAGGTATTTCTTGATGAAGATGATGGTGGGGATATTATAGCTAATGTCAAGTTTTGTTATGGAAATACAGAATTTAATCCTTTTTTAGATAAAGATAGTGGATATTCCAATAGAAATTTTGTTAAAGAGCAAAGGGCTATAGATTTGATTTTTAATAATAAATTTATTTTAAATCAAAGTTCATTAAATTTAGTTATGTCAAAAGATGAAGATATATATAACTTTATGAAAAATGGAATAAATGAATTTATGGAAAAATTTGAAGTATTGGCCACAGAAAAATTCAAATTAAAAAACGTTATATCTCCAAAATCTGTAACAATGGGGCTTAGGATAAAAAATGATTTACTAGAAATAGACCTAGAAAAAATAGATTTTTCACCTTCTGAGTTGGAGTCTATTTTTAAAAGTTATAGCCTTAAAAAGAAATTTCATAGATTAAAAAATGGAAATTTTATAGATCTTGAAAACTCTAGTATAAAAACGCTTACTAACATAATAGAAAATACAGGAGTTAAATTTAATTTATCAAATAATTCCAAATTTACTGTTCCAAAGTATAGGTCAGTATATTTAAATAATCTATTGGATAGTAGCGAAGATATTAATGTAAAAAAAGAGGCAAGCTTTAAAGAACTAGTAAGGAAAATATCTGATGCTAGTAATTTAGATTTTTCCTTACCAAGTAGTATGCAAAATATATTAAGAGAATATCAAAAAACAGGATATAATTGGCTAAAAACATTAGATATGTTAGGATTTGGTGGAATACTTGCAGATGATATGGGGCTTGGAAAAACACTTCAAATTATTTCTATATTTGAAGATGAAAAAGTACATGATAGTTTGACATCTATAGTTGTTTGTCCAAGTTCGTTATATTTAAATTGGCAAAAAGAAATAAATAAATTTGCTCCAGATTTAAACGTACTTGTAATAAGTGGTGGAGCAATATACAGAAAACAGTTGATAAAAGAGATTAATAAATATGATATAGTCATAACTTCATATGACTTGCTAAAAAGAGATATTGATGAGTATTCAGATTATAATTTTAGATATATAATTGCAGATGAGGCTCAATATATAAAAAATAATAATACAAAAAATGCTAAAGCATTAAAAATGTTAAAGGGGAAGACTAAGTTTGCTTTGACTGGAACTCCTATAGAAAATTCACTTGCAGAGGTTTGGTCTATTTTTGATTTTTGTATGCCAGGTTTTTTGTATTCATATTCAAAATTTAAAGAAAAGTTTGAAAAAAGTATAGTAAGAGATAATGATTTAAAGAGGCAAGAAACCCTAAAGAATATGGTTGAGCCATTTATATTAAGAAGAATAAAAAAGGATGTATTAAAGGAGTTGCCAGAAAAAACTGAAACAAAAATGTATAGCATAATGTCTGAAAAACAAGAAAGAATATATAATGCATATTTATATAAAATAAAACAGCAAGTTAAAACAGAAATAGAGGAAAATGGAATAGAAAAAAGCAAAATGAAAATTTTAGCTTTAATAACTAGATTGAGACAAATATGTTGTCATCCTTCGTTATTTTTAGAAGACTATGATGGGGAAAGTTCAAAGCTTGAGCAATGTATTCAGTTATTAGAAGATGCATGTAGTTCTGGACATAAAATTTTAGTATTTTCTCAATTTACTTCAATGTTTGAATTAATAAAAAAAGAATTAGAAAAAAGAAATATAAAATATTATGAACTTACTGGTCAGACAAAAGTAGATACAAGAGTTGAACTTGTGGATAAATTTAACAAGGAAAGTACAGTACCTGTGTTTTTAATTTCATTAAAAGCAGGTGGAACAGGGCTTAATCTTACTAGTGCAGATATGGTAATTCATTTTGACCCATGGTGGAATCTGTCTGTACAAAATCAGGCTACAGATAGAGCATATAGAATTGGACAAAAAAATAATGTCCAAGTATTTTCTTTGATAACGGAAAATACTATTGAAGAAAAGGTTGTAAAATTACAAGAAGCTAAAAAGAATTTATCAGATAATATAATAACTAGTAGTGAAACATTTATTTCAAGTCTAAGTAATGATGAAATAATGAAGCTGTTCGAGTAAAAAATATTTTGAAAAATAACTAAATATATATTATAATATTAAAAGGTGATAGATATATGAAGAAAGTTAAAAGTGGAATATCATTAATAGTATTGATTATTACAATAATTGTAGTGGTAATACTTGCTACAACTGTAATACTCACAGTTGCTAAAAATAACCCTATAAAAAATGCACAAGATGCAGTGGAAGAAAATAATAAAAAGGTAGCAATGGAAAAATTACAACTTGCTTTGCTAGATTATGAAATTGAAAAAAATCAAAGTGGTATAACTTTAGAAGAGTATTTGAAAAAAATCCAAAATGATGGAACAATAGATAGTTTTGAAAAAAATACTGAGGGAAAAATCAGGGGTAGTTGTAATGGATATTTATTTGAAATCAATGGAGATACATTAGGCGTTAAGTTGATTGAAAACGAACCTAATTTTGTAATAGAAACTTTAGTAAGTGATACAACTATATCAGTACATATAAAAGATGCACAATTTTTAAAGGAAGATCGTGAGTATACATATTCAATTAAAGAACAAAGTGCAGAGAATTATATTAGTACAATTACAACAAAAGAAGAAAACTATGAATTTACTAATTTAACTATTGGTAAAGTATATACAATAAGTGTAAAGACAAAAACTAATAAAGATGCTGACATTTCAAAAGAAGTTGATGTTTTGATACCAGTAAAAGTAACAGGGGTAAAATTTAATACTAGCTCAATAATTATGAAAAGTAATGGAACATATACTTTAAGTGCAACTGTGGAACCAGAAAATGCAAGTAATAAAGAATTAATTTGGGAAAGTTCTAATCCTGAAGTAGTATCTGTTGTAGATGGAGTATTAACTTCATATGATACTTTACAAAAAGATATAACTATTACAGCAAAATCAGCTGAAAATAACGAATTTTATGCATCTTGTAGTGTTGAAGTTGCAGAAGCAAAACCATTAAAGGATGTAGCAAAAGGTTCATATGTAAATTACCCTGTAAGTTATACAAATGATGGTACAGGAATGTATGGAAAAGGTCATATTAGTACATATACTGGATGGAGAGTGTTATATTCAGAAGGAAATACTACATATATAGTAATGGCGGGTGCTAAACAAATTGGATATGGAAATGGTTACCAAGGTAATGCATCAGGATGGGTAGCTTACATGGATACTTTTGCAAAACAGCAAATTAAATTGGATAGTTCATATGCGGTTGAGGTAAGGGCAATGGACAAAGAGGATTTGATAAAGTGGAATAACAATAATTCTGTTAGCATGTCTCAAATGTTTACTGATAATATAATATTAAATGGTGCTAACTGTTGGCTAGCAACTGTACAAGGATTTTGGGGAGAAGACCCTGCAGCAATAATTTCTAATGGCCAATTTACTTCTAGTTCAATACCAAATTCAAATATATATGGATATAGGGCTATAATACAATTAAAAGATGACATGCAGTATGTAGGTGGAAAAGGTACAGCTTCAGAGCCATATGTATTATTACCACAATAGTAATCATACAAAAAAGTGGTTCTTTGTCAATAGTTGGGGTAAAAAATTCTAAAAAAGGCAGAGACTAAGTAAATGGAGATGAATTTAAAAAT